>JBPCOG010000216.1:0-10762 GCA_051000455.1 Lapillicoccus sp.
GCGGCCGGCGGCGCGGGTTGCCGTGGGGACCGTCAGCCGGCGGGCGGAGGGGTGGGGTTGCCGTAGGGGGCAGGGGCGTCCTGTGGTGTCGACGTGCCGGGCGGGGCCGCCGCGCCCTGCTGAGGGCCTGCCGCGCCTAGCGGTGGCGCAGACGAGGGGACGGCGCCCGAGGCCGAGGGCGTGCTCCCGCCCGGGGGAGCCGTGCCGGCGCCGTTGTCCGTCCCGAAGCTGACCCGCGGAGCCTCCCGGTCGCCGCCCTCGACCTCGAAGTACTCGGCCTCCTTGATGCCGCCGAACCCGGCGATGACGTTCGTCGGCACCGTCTGGACCTTGGTGTTCAGCTCGCGGACGTTGGCGTTGTAGTAGCGCCGGGCGCTGGCGATCCGGTCCTCGGTGGCCGAGAGCTCGTTCTGCAGGGCGAGGAAGTTCTGGTTGGCCTTGAGGTCCGGGTACGACTCGGCGACCGCGTTGAGCCTGACGAGCGCCTGGCTGAGGGCCGCCTCGGACCTCGCCGCCTCTGCGGGGCTCTGGTCGGGCGCCATCGCCCCCGCACGGGCCCGGGTGATCTCCTCGAGGGTGCCCTTCTCGTGGGCCGCGTAGCCCTTCACCGTCTCGACGAGGTTGCCGATGAGGTCGTGCCGGCGCTTGAGCTCAACGTCGATCTGCGCCCACGCCTCCTGGACGAGGTTGCGCAGCCTGACGAGGCCGTTGTACAGGACGACCCCGGCGACGACGGCAATGACGACGACGACGAGGATGATCAGGCCAATGGTCATGCTCTCCCCCTAGTTGGTCCAGTGCTGCCGATCCTAGCCAGTCCGGGGCCTCCGGCACGGTCTGGAACCTGTTCTTGCAAGGAGGGCCGTCCGCGCGACGACCTGCCCCGTGGAACGGACTCAGGCGAGCCCGAGTTCCTCGACGCTGTAGACCGAGAGGTAGGGCACGCCCGTCGCCTCGATGCGCTGCTGCGCGCCGGTGGCCCGGTCGGCGATCGTCGCGACGGCGACGACCTCCGCCCCCTCCTCCCGAACCGCGGCGACCGCGTCGAGCGGGGAGGCACCGGTCGTCGTCGTGTCCTCCACGACCACCACGCGCCGGCCCGCGATCGACGGACCCTCGATGCGCTGCTGCAGCCCGTGCGCCTTGCCGGACTTGCGCACCACGAAGGCGTCGAGGTGCCCACCGCGGGCAGCGGTCGCATGGAGCATGGAGGTCGCCACCGGGTCGGCGCCCAGGGTCAGTCCGCCGACCGCGTCGAACTCCAGCCCATCGGTCAGCTCCATCATCACCTGGCCGACCAGCGGTGCCGCCTCGCCGTCGAGGGTGATCCGGCGCAGGTCCACGTAGTAGTCGGCCCCCTGCCCCGAGGAGAGCGTGACCTTCCTGTGGACGACCGCCCGTTCCTTGATGATCTGCAGGAGGCGCTCGCGCGCGTCGGTGGTCTTGGTCACCCGAGCCACTGTACTGAGCCGCGGGGGCCGGTGCTGGTGCCATAGTCTGCGGCTCCCGTCACCGGTGACCCGCGAGGCCGCCGGTCCGGGGGTCACTGGCGGTGGGAGGCCGGTGACGGCGGTGACGTGTCGGACAGCCGCGGGTCACCCATCGCCCGCGAGATGCGCTCGCCCGCTGAGGCGATACGACTGACGGGAAACGAACTGGCGCAGCCGGGCCAACGCCGATCCAGCCGTTTCGGTCCCGTCCGTCGTCCCGGTCCGCCGTCCGCGGGGGTCGCCGGGCGGGCAGCCGCCGCCCGGCATACCGGCTGGACGTGGCGAGCCGGCGGTGCCGGACCCCCGGGCCACGGCCGGCGCCCTCAGCGCACGGCCTCGGCGGCCTCGGGCCGGGGACCCGCTGCGCTGGGCGAGGGCGCCGTGTCAGCCCGGACCTTGGGCATGAGCAGGCCAGCGAGGACCGTGAGCACTGCGGCGCCGAGCACTGCGAGGAAGACCGCTCCGGCCCCGGCGGTCACCGCCCTGGGGTCGGCGGCCCCACCACTCGAGGCGATGATGCCGTTGGCGACGGCGCCGAAGACGGCGATGCCGACCGCGCTGCCGATGGAGCGGGCGAACATGTTGGTGCCGGTCACGACCCCGCGCTCGTCCCACTCGACGCTGGCCTGCGCTGCGATGAGGCTCGGGGTGGCGACCAGGCCCATGCCGATACCGATGACGAAGCAGCTTGCGGCGACGAGCGGCAGGCTTGGGCGGTGGGTGAACAGGGTGAGCACCCCGGCGCCGACGACGGCGAAGGTCGTCCCGATGAGAACGGTTGGGCGGAAGCCGTAGCGCATGTAGAACAGCTTCCCCGCCATCCCTGCCGCGAGGGGCCACCCCATCGTCAGCGCCCCGAGGGCCAGGCCGGCAGCGAGCGGCGGGGAGCCGAGCGAGCTCTGGAGGTAGGTCGGGACGTAGGAGGTCAGCCCGATGATGATGGCGCCGACACCGAGCGAGATGAGGCTCGTCGTCAGCAGCAGGCGCCGGCTCAGCACCCACAGAGGGAGCACCGGCTCGGCGGCTCGGCGTTCGACGAGGACGAAAGCGACGAGCAGGACCGCCCCGGCGGTGAAGACCGCGACGCTCGTGGGCGAGCTCCACGCCCAGGACTGCCCGCCCTCGAGCACACCGAGGATGACCAGCGTCATGGACAGGGTCAACAGGGCGGCACCGGCGTAGTCCACCCGGTGTCGGCGCCGCTCGATCCGCTCGGAGAAGTTCCGGACGAGCAGGAAGCCGGCGAGCAGACAGAGCGGGACGTTGACGAAGAAGATCCAGCGCCACACGTGCAGCTGCGCGAAGAGGCCACCCAGCGTCGGTCCGACAACCGAGGAGATCCCCCACACGCTCGCGAGGTAGCCCTGCACGCGGGCCCGCTCGGCGACGGAGTAGATGTCGCCCGCGATGGTTATCGCCATCGGCAGCACGGCACCGGCGCCGAGCCCCTGGATCGCCCTGGAGGCGATCAGCGCCGGCATGCTCCAGGCGAAGCCGCACAGGATCGAGCCGACCAGGAACAGGCCGACACCGAAGAGGATCAGCGGCTTGCGGCCCACCGTGTCGGCCAGCTTGGCGTAGACGGGGACGGTGACCGCCTGGGCGAGGAGGTAGACGGAGAACAGCCAGGGAAACTGCGAGAAGCCCCCCAGCTCCTTGACGATGGAGGGAACGGCCGTCGCGAGGATGGTCGCGTCGATGGCGATGAGACCGCTCGAGACCATGAGGGCCATGAGGATCGGGCCGCGCTCGGAGCGCAGTCCCACGCCGGTGTCCGCCACGATTCTCCCTTCGGGCGCGGTGCGCGCCATGACGTGCTCAATACCCGCGGGCAGCGAATCATTCCCTGCCTGTCTCCGGGTGGAGGTGCACCCGGGCGGCATCCCTGACGTTCTGGACACCGTGCGCAGGCGTCACCCGGGCGGCCGGCGACGTCGCCGGTGCAGGCCGCCCGACGCCGCCCGGGTCAGGCCACGGGGGAGAACCCGGAGAGCGCCGACCATCGCCTTGTACTGGGCCCCCGGCACGGAGACGACCTTCCCACGGGACACGTCGTCGAGGCAGGCGCGGACGAGGTCGCCGGCGTCGAGCCACAGGGCACTCGGTAGATGCGACATGTTCAGCTGGGCACGCGCGTGGAACTCGGTGCGGGTGAAGCCGGGGCACAGCGCCGTCACGGTGACACCGGTGCCGGCGAGCTCGCTCGCGAGACCCTCGGAGAAGGCGGTGACCCAGGACTTGGCGGCCGAGTACGTGCCGGTGGCGGCGAACGACGCCACGGAGGAGACGTTGACGAGCGCTCCGTGCCCTCGGACCCGCATGCCCCGGGCGGCGGCGTGCGACAGGACGAGCACGGCCTTGCACAGCACCTCGAACAGCTGCTCCTCGATGTCGACGTCGTTGTCGAGGAACGGTTCCCCAAGACCGTGCCCGGCGTTGTTGACGAGCAGGTCGACGGGTCGCAGGTCGTCGGCCAGGCGCAGCGCGACCTTGCCCATGTCGGAGCGGTCGGATAGGTCCGCGACGAGGACCTCGGTGCGCACGCCGTAGCTCCGCCGGAGCTGGTCGGACACGTTCTCCAGCCGGGCGCGGTCACGGGCGACGAGGACGACGTCGTGGCCCCGCTCGGCGAGCTGACGGGCGAACTCCTTGCCGATCCCCGCGGAGGCGCCGGTCACGAGTGCGGTGCTCATCGACCCAGCGTAGGGGTCACCGCCTATCGTTGCCTGCGTGCGTATCGCGACCTGGAACGTCAACTCCATCCGCTCACGCATCGACCGGGTGGAGGCATGGCTCGGCAGGGCCGAGGTCGACGTGCTCGCGATGCAGGAGACTAAGGCCAACGAGGAGCAGTTCCCGTACCCCCGGCTGACCGCGCTCGGCTACCAGGTCGCCCACGTCGGTTTCAACCAGTGGAACGGGGTCGCCATCGCCTCCCGGGTCGGCCTCGACGACGTCCGCGTGGGGTTCGACACGATGCCCACGTGGGGGGACCCCGTCGCGGCGGAAGCCCGGGCCCTGGGAGCCCGCTGCAACGGCATACAGGTGTGGTCGCTGTACGTCCCCAACGGGCGCACCCTCGACGACCCGCACATGGTCTACAAGCTGGAGTGGCTCGCGAGGCTGCGCGACGAGGCGCACCGGTGGGTCAGCGAGGAACCGTCCGCGCAGGTGGCGCTGATGGGCGACTGGAACATCGCGCCGCGCGACGAGGACGTGTGGAGCATGGAGTTCTTCCAGGGCAGGACGCACGTCTCCGAACCGGAGCGGGCCGCGTTCCGGGCCGTCGAGGCGGCCGGCTACGTCGACGTCGTGCGCCCGCACGCACCCGGACCCGGGGTCTACACGTACTGGGACTACCAGCAGCTGCGCTTCCCGAAGAAGCAGGGCATGCGGATCGACTTCGTCATGGCCTCACCGGCGCTCGCCGGCCGGGTCGAGGGCGCCGCGGTCGACCGTGAGGAGCGCAAGGGCAAGGGTGCTTCGGACCACGCACCGGTCATCGTGGAGATCGCTGACTGACCCCGCCGCTCCTCCCCCCCGACCGAGCGCACCAGCTGGCGGTTCCGTGTCCGAACTGTCCCTTCAGGACGACAAGTTGGGGACTTCGGTCGGGGGAGGAGGGGGGGTTGCGCGACGGCGTAGCCCAAGGGCGAGGGCCATCACCGCCGCACCCATCGCGGCGACCGCGCCACCGGCGAAGACCGTCTGGACCTGCACGATTGCGGTGTCGAGCAGTGCCCTGGGGTCGGACTGGTCCGGCAGGAGCGCCACGCTGAGGTAGTAGCGGCGCAGCCCGATGGCCGTCAGCAGGGCCAGCCCGACGACCATCCCCACCGTCCGGGCGACGACGACGAGCGCGCTGACGACGCCGTGCGCCTGCCGGTCCGAGTCCTCCAGGGCGGCGGCGTTGACAGGAGCGAGGGCAAGCCCGAGCCCGAGGCCCACGAGCAGGAGGACTGCGGTTGAGCTCGTCACGGCCGCCAGCGACCCCTTGCCCCAGCCGGCCATGACCAGCATCCCGAGGGCGGCACCGGACAGCCCGACGCCGGCGACGAGTCCCGGACCGAACCGCCGCAGCAGCCAGCCGCCAAGGAGCGCTCCGGCCGGGACCGCGACAAGGAAGCGGACGAGGACGAGCGCCGCCGCGGTCTGCGAGCCGGTGACGGTGAGCCGGGCGAGCAGCGGCACGTCCACGATGACGGCCACCAGTGCGGCCCCGACCAGCAGGCTGACGGTGAACGCCACCGCCGCACGGCCGCGGACCACTCCGTGCGGGATGACCGGGTTCCGGGCGACCCGGTGCCGCCAGAGGTAGAGCACCAGCGCGAGAACCGACACCGGGAGCAGCACCAGGCCGAGGGGTCCGACGACCTCCCGCTCCGGGTTCGACGAGGCGAACGTCAACACGAGGCCGCCGAGCGCCACCGCAACGAGCGCGGCCCCGGTCGGGTCCGCCCGCCGGAGCACCGGCCACCAGCGGCGCGCGGTGACCAGGCCGAGCACCAGCAGCACGACGGCGGTGGCCGTCCCGACGGGGGTGAGCACCCGGGACTCGCCCACGAAGGGGACGAAGGGTATGCCGAGGGTGACGTCGGTGGCGAGGCGCTCGGGTGCGCTGAGGGTGAGGCCGCCGAGCACGGCAGCAAGGACCACCAGCGCCGATCCGACCCACCGGAGCGAGCCAACCGGGCGGCCCACCGCGGCGGGGTCCGTGGCGGTACCGGGGTCCGGGGCGGTACCGGGGTCCGCGACGGTACCGGGGGCCGGAGCAGGAGCGGCGCCGGCACCTGCGCCGAGGAGGCGGATCACGGCATACAGCAGCACTCCGAGCGCCGCGTTGAACCAGAAGATCGCCCGCCACCCGGCGAGGGAGAGGATGACCGCCCCGATGACCGGGCCGAGCACCGCGCCGAGCTCCTGCACCGCTCCGACCACCCCGAGCGGCGTCCCACGTCGTTCAGCCGGCCACAGGTCGGCGACCAGCGCCAGGGTGGCCGGCACGAGGCCGCCGCCGCCGATCCCCTGCAGGAAACGTCCGCCGACGAGGACCGGGAGGTCCACCGCGAGCGCGGTGATGGCCGATCCCACGACGAAGATCGCCAGGCAGCCAAGCAGGACTCGCTGCCGCGCAACGAGATCCGCGAGCCGGCCGATGAGCGGGAGGACGCAGACGTAGCCCAGCAGGAACCCCGAGATGATCGGCGTCGCCTTCTGCAGCGACTCGATACCGAGTCCGACCCCGGCCATCATGTCGGTGAGCGCGAGCACGACGACGTAGGTGTCCGCGGCCGCGAGCATCACCGCCGCGGCTGCCGCCCCGAGCAGCGTCCTAGGGCTTCTTGATGTCAACCGGTTCGCCGTACTTGTCCAGCGTCACGGTGTAGGTCGAGGCTGCGGCGGGGTAGAACGGCCCCACCAGGTCGACGCTGCGCAGCTCGCCCCCGGGCTCAGTGATCCCGTAGGTCGCCGTGAAGGTCCCGCTGCGGTCCCCGACGAGCAGCAGGTCCGCGATCTTCGCCCCCGCGAGCGTGCCGGTGATGGTCGTCAGCACCTCGGAGCCCTTCCGGGTCGCCGGCCCCTTGGTGGGGTTCTGCGTGGCGGTCAGCAGGGACGTGACGCCCGTGGCCGGCGCGAACAGCGAAGCCGGGTCCGGCGCACCGAGCACCTTGGGGTCGACGTCGACGAAGATGGAGGTGAACGGCAGCTTCGTGTAGACCCTGCCGTCGACGGCCACGACGTCGACCGACGCCTGGGTGCCCTGGGCCGTGACCTTGAACGTCCCCTTGAACGCCGGCGGGTGCGCGCCGACGCCGTCCGCGCCGACCACCCCGGTGACGCCCTGCGGCAGGTTCTTCGACTCGAGCACGAGATGCATCGAGGTGGCCCGGTCGACCGCCGCCTTGGCGGCCGCCAGCTGCTGGGCCGGGGTCGGCGCGGTGACGTCCGGCTTCGGCGCGCTGTCGGTGCATCCCCCCAGGGGCACGACGGCCGCGGACAGCGCGACCACGGCCATGCCTGCCAGTCCCCGGCCGCCCATGGGGCGAGGCTATCCGAGGTATGCCGGGTGCCCGGCATACCTCGCCGTCCCGCACCCCCTTGTGCCCCCCGGCGTTGCGCGGAAGGGTGGGCTCGTGAGCAGAGCGGCGGCCAAGGGTGGCGACCTCCCCGGCGTACCCGTGCCCGCTCACCCCGGCGAAGTCCGCAACGTCGTGCTGGTCGGGCCCGGCGGGGCCGGCAAGTCGACGCTCTTCGACCACCTCGTCGCGGCGCGGGGACCGGGACGGCGCCCGCGTGAGGGCGAGCACGAACGGTCCGTCGCGATGTCCGTCGCCGCCTTCGAGAGCAACGGGTGCGTCGTCAACCTCATCGACACGCCGGGCTACCCGGACTTCGTCGGCGAGCTGCGGGCCGGCCTGCGCGCCGCCGACGCCGCGATCTTCGTCATCTCGGCGGCGGGCGAGATAGACGGGGCGACGGCCCTGCTGTGGCGCGAGTGCGCGTCGGTCGGGATGCCACGGGCCATCGCCGTGACGAAGCTGGACCTGCCCCGCTCGGACTACGACGCGACCATCGCCACCTGCCAGCACACCTTCGGGGACGCGCAGGCGCTGTACCTGCCGCTGCACGACGCGGCCGGCGCGGTGGTGGGCACGATGGGTCTGCTCAGCCAGAACGTCCACGACCACTCCGCGGGAGCGCGGACCGTCCGCCGGGCCAGCGGCGAGGAGGCCGCTGCCATCGACTCGCGGCGCGGCGCGCTCATCGAGGCCATCATCGAGGAGTCCGAGGACGACACCCTGCTCGACCGCTACCTCGAGGGGGAGCAGATCGAGACGGACACCGTCATCGAGGACCTCACGGCGGCGGTCGCGAAGGCGACGTTCTTCCCCGTCCTGCCCGTCTCGCCGTCGACCGGTGCGGGGCTCGAGGAGGTGCTCGAGCTGATCGAGCAGGCCTTCCCCTCCCCCGTCGTCCGCACGCTGCCCTCGGTGACCGCCCCCGACGGCTCGGAGTGGGGGGAGCTGCGCTGCGACCCCGAGGGACCACTCGTCGCGGAGGTCGTGCGCACGAGCAGCGACCCCTACGTCGGGCGCCTGTCCCTGGTCCGGGTGTTCTCCGGGACGCTGCGCCCGGACGACACCGTGCACGTCTCCGGGCACCTCGGGCAGTTCCTCGGGCGGCCGCTGGAGGGACATGCGGAGCACGACGAGGACGAGCGGCTGGGCCCGCTGTTCTCGCCCCTGGCCGAGGCGAGCCGGCCCAAGGCCGTCGCCATCGCCGGGGACCTCGCCCTCGTCGCGAAGCTGGCCAGGGCCGAGACCTCCGACACGCTGTCGACCAGGGACCGGCCCGCGCTGGTCGAGCCATGGGTGCTGCCGGAACCACTGCTGCCGGTGGCGATCCGCCCGTCGTCCAAGGGGGACGAGGACAAGCTCGCCGGTGCCCTTCAGCGGCTCGTCACCGAGGACGTGACGATGCGGATGGAGCACAACGCGGAGACGCACCAGGTGGTCCTGTGGACCATGGGTCAGGCCCACATCGAGGAGCTGCTCGGCCGCCTGAAGGAGCGCTACGGCGTGGCCGTGGAGGCGGAGCCGCTGCGGACCGCACTGCGGGAGACGTTCACCCAGCCGTGCGCCGCGCAGGGCCGGCACGTCAAGCAGTCGGGAGGGCACGGCCAGTATGCCGTGTGCCACCTGCAGATCGAGCCCCTCGAACGCGGTGCGGGCTTCGAGTTCGTCGACAAGGTCGTCGGCGGCGCCGTCCCGCGCCAGTTCATCGCCTCGGTCGAGAAGGGTGCCCGGGCCCAGCTGGAGAAGGGCGTGTTCGCCGGGTACCCGGTCGTCGACGTGCGGGTCACCCTCGTCGACGGCAAGGCACACTCGGTCGACTCCTCGGACATGGCGTTCCAGACCGCGGGGGCGCTCGCCCTCAAGGGGGCCGCGAACGAGTCGACCGTCACCCTGCTCGAGCCGATCGACGCCGTCGAGATCACGGTGGCCGACGACTACGTCGGGGCGGCGATGTCGGACCTGCGGGGCCGTCGCGGGCACGTCCTCGGGACCGAGCCGGCCACCGAAACCGGCTGGACCCTCGTGCACGCCGAGGTCCCTCAGACGGAGCTGTCCAGGTACGCGATCGACCTGCGCTCGGTGTCCCACGGCACGGGCACGTTCACCCGGACCCGGCTGCGCTACGACTACATGCCGCCCGATCTGGTCAAGCGCTACGTGGGCTCCCCTTCGGACCACCGCGTCAGCGGCACCGTCTGACGCGGTCGACGTACCTCACCCGGTCCGCGAGACCGCGACCCGGCGGCGACCCCACCGGGCTGCCACGGACCCCGGGCGGCGCCGGTCAGCGCAGGACGAGCTCGTCCTCGTCGGGGTCCCGGTCGACGACGACCGTGTCCCCGTCGCGAACCTGCCCGGCGAGCAGGGCGGTGGCCAGCCGGTCCCCGATCTGGCGCTGCACGAGCCGGCGCAGCGGGCGCGCGCCGTACGCCGGGTCGTACCCGGTCCGGGCCAGCCACTCCCTCGCCGCCTCGGTCACCTCCAGGGCGATCCGCCGGTCCACCAGGCGGGTCGCGAGCGCCTGGACCTGCAGGTCGACGATGTGCGCGAGGTCCTCGGTCGAGAGCGGGTCGAAGATGACGACCTCGTCGAGCCGGTTGAGGAACTCGGGCTTGAAGGTGGCCCGGACCAGGGCCATGACCGACTCCTTCTTGGCCCCGGGCCCCATCAGCGGGTCGACGAGGAACTGGGACCCGAGGTTGGAGGTCATGACGAGGATGACGTTGCGGAAGTCCACCGTGCGGCCCTGCCCGTCCGTCAGGCGCCCGTCGTCGAGCACCTGCAGGAGGATGTCGAACGTCTCGGGGTGGGCCTTCTCCACCTCGTCGAGCAGGATGACGGAGTAGGGCCGTCGCCGGACGGCCTCGGTCAGCTGTCCGCCCTCCTCGTAGCCGACGTAGCCGGGGGGCGCTCCGATGAGCCGGGCGACCGCGTGCCGCTCGGAGTACTCAGACATGTCGATGCGGACCATGGCCCGCTCGTCGTCGAAGAGGAAGTCGGCCAGAGACTTGGCCAGCTCGGTCTTGCCGACGCCGGTCGGGCCGAGGAAGAGGAACGAGCCGGTCGGGCGGTTCGGGTCGGAGATGCCCGCGCGGGTGCGCCGGACGGCGTCGGCGACGGCCCGGACCGCGTCGAGCTGGCCGATCAGCCGCGCACCGATGTGCGCCTCCATCGTCAGCAGCTTCTCGGTCTCGC
>JBPCOG010000081.1:0-1231 GCA_051000455.1 Lapillicoccus sp.
CCGGCGAAGACGAACGAGAGCGAGACCGCGGGGCCGGCCTGGACACCTGCGGCCTTCCCGGTGAGGACGAAGATCCCGGTGCCGATCACCACCCCGACGCCGAACACCGTCAGGTCCAGTGCGCCCAGACGTTTGCGCAGCTGATGGTCGGGCTCGTCCGTGTCACGGATCGACTGTTCGATGGTCTTGGTGCGCCACAGGTTCATCCTGGAGCTCCTCGTCTCTCGCCGGCCGGTACGTTCCCGGCCCGAGTCCGGCTGACCCGGCACGTCGACATCCTCAACCCCGGCGCAAGACCCTGTCAAAGGTGGACGGACGCCGGCGCCCGGCGACGCAGCGCAGGGCCGGCGGAATACCAGTCGGGGGAACCGTCGTTGCCTGATCCGTGGACGGAGCTGCGTCGCCGACGCCCGGGCCGCCCTCCCCCGTGGTGTGGCTGGAGGCCCGACAGGCGGCTGCACTTGCTCGTCTGGCACACCTGCGCGCCGACTTCCTCGCGATGGTCTCCGCCTCGGCCGGCTCCAACGCTGACGACGAGCACGACCCCGAGGGCGCAACGGTTGCTTACGAACGGTCCCAGCTCGCAGCGCTGGTCGCGCACGCGGAGCGCCAGCTGGTGGACATCGAGCTCGCCTGGGCCAGACTGGCCGCCGGGCGGTACGGGACGTGCGAGACCTGCGGCGACCCGATCGCCCCGGCGCGGCTCGAGGCTCGCCCGATGGCGTTGACCTGCGTCGGGTGTGCGGCGTCCGGCCGGTAGCCGCCGGACACCGAGGTGGTCACAGGGACATGTCGACGACGGTCATGCCTCCTGACGACCACCCGTCCATCGCGGCCAGGGCCCTTCCCGCGTCCTGCAGCCCGATCACCCTGCCCACCAGCAGCCCGGGCCGGAGCTTCCCCGCTGCGACCAGTGCCAACATCGGCGGGTAGTCATGCGCGGCCATGCCGTGCGACCCGTAGACCTCGAGCTCCTGCGCGACGAGCAGGGCCATCGGGATCGGGGGCGTCGACTCGTGGCCGAGCAGCAGCCCCACCTGGACGTGACGCCCGCGCCGGCGCAGGCAGCGCACCGAGGCCACGGCGGTGGCCGGTGAGCCGAGGGCGTCGACCGAGACCGCGGCCCCGCCCCCGGTGACCGCACGGATGGTCGCCGCCGGATCCGCGTCGCGTCCTGCGTGGAGGACGTGCTCGGCGCCGAGGGCCTCGGCCCGCTCGAGTGCGTCGTCCC
>JBPCOG010000064.1:0-1576 GCA_051000455.1 Lapillicoccus sp.
AAGGAGGGCTGTGCCGAGGGCGAGTGCGGCGCCTGCTCCGTCCTGCTGGCCCGCCCCGACGACTCAGACGGCACCAGGTGGACGGCGATCAACTCGTGCCTCGTCCCGATGGCCGCCCTCGACGGGCAGGAGCTGGTCACCTCCGAGGGACTGGGTCGCCCGGGTGCGCTCCACCCCGTGCAGGAGGAGATGGCGATCCGCGGGGGTTCCCAGTGCGGGTACTGCACGCCAGGTTTCGTCTGCAGCATGGCCGCCGAGTTCTACCGGCGCGGACGGGTCGCCGGCCGCGCCGACCCCGAGCACGCCGACCCCGAGCACCCCGAGCACGCCGAGCACGGCCCGAACGGCTTCGACCTCCACGCGCTGAGCGGCAACCTCTGCCGGTGCACCGGCTACCGGCCGATTCGCGACGCCGCCTACGCCCTGGGCCTGCCCGGGGACGGTGACCCGCTGGCCGTCCGCCGTGACCTCGCGCCGCCTGCACCGGCCCGCACCCGGCTCGCCGCCGCAGACGGCGAGTTCGTCCGGCCGGCCACGCTGCGCGAGGCGACCGGTCTCCTCGCCGAGCACCCGGACGCTGTCCTGGTCGCCGGGTCGACCGACTGGGGGGTCGACGTCAACATCCGCGGCGCGCGAGCCGCGTTCAGCCTCGCCATCGACCGGCTTGCCGAGCTGCGGACGCTCGCGCTCGGCGGTGACTGGGTGGAGATCGGGGCCGCCCTGAGCCTGTCCGAGGTCGAGAGCCGCCTCGAGGGTCGGGTGCCGCTCCTTGCCCAGCTGTTCCCCCAGTTCGGGTCGCGGCTGATCCGCAACGGGGCGACGGTCGGCGGCAACCTCGGCACCGCCTCCCCCATCGGTGACCTCGCCCCTGCCCTGCTGGCCCTCGAGGCGACGGTGGTGCTGGCCTCATCGGACGGGGAGCGCGAGGTCCCCCTCGAGGGGTACTTCACCGGGTACCGGCAGACCCTCCGAGCCCCGGGCGAGCTCATCCGTGCGGTGCGCGTCCCGTTGCCGCTCGCCGGGCTCACCGCCTTCCACAAGGTCGCCAAGCGCCGCGGCGACGACATCTCCAGCGTCGCGGTCGCGTATGCCGTCGACGTCACCGACGGCATCGTCACCAGGGCCCGCATCGGGCTCGGTGGCGTCGCCGCCACGCCGCTTCGGGCCACGACGACCGAGCGGGCCCTGGAGCAGCGGCCGTGGGCTCTCGCGACGGTGCGCGAGGCAGCGGCGGTGCTCCGGGCGGAGGGCACACCCATCGACGACCACCGGGCCAGTGCGGCATACCGAACCGCCATGCTGGGGCAGTCCCTGCTCAAGCTCCACGCCGAAGGCGGGCTCGAGCAGGAGGAGGTCGGGGTATGAGCTCGCTCTCCGAACGACCAGCCAACCCCGTTGTCGGACAACCGATCCCACACGAGAGTGCCGTGCTGCACGTCACGGGTGAGGCGCTCTACACCGACGACCTCGTCGTCCGGACAAAGGACGTCCTGCACGCCCATCCGGTGCCGGCACCGCACGCCCACGCGCGCGTCACCGGCCTCCGCACGGGTCCCGCACGAGCAGTCCCTGGCGT
>JBPCOG010000250.1:0-3454 GCA_051000455.1 Lapillicoccus sp.
GACGTCGGCCCGGGCGGCCTGCTGGAGGAGGGGCGTCAGTCTCGACTGGCCCTTCGGGTCTCCCGGTCGTTCTCCCGCTGGAGCGCCTCGACGAGCTCGTGCTTGTTCATCGAGGAACGGCCCCGGATGTCCAGCCGCCTGGCCAGATCCATCAGGTGCGTCTTGCTGGCGTTGGCGTCCACGCCCCCGGCGGTCGGCCGCTCGGTGCCCGCGCCGCCCTCGGCCCGCTCGTCCGACGGGCCCGCCTGCTCCTTGCGCTCCCAGTGGTCGCCCACCTTCTCGTACGTGTGCTTCAGCGCCGCGTACGCGACACGGTGGGCCCGCTCGCCCTCGCCGTACTCCTCCTCAGCCGAGTCATGCGCCTTGGCAAAGGTGCGCTGGGCCTTCGCCTCTGAGCGCTGCAGGGTGCCCGGCAGTTCGCTCGGCCTGGCCGTCCCGCTCTTGCTGGTCTTGGGCACGGCCTCCGCCTTCCCTCTTCCCGCGTCACCGTCAGAACGCACTCTAGGATGCGCTGCCGGTACACCCAATGGCAACGCCACGGCAGCCGGGGCTGGTCACGGGGAGCCGTCCCGCCGCCGTTCGGGAGGACCTGCGCCAGATCACGGGTGCACGCAGACAATCCTCCCATCAACGGCCGTCAGCAGCGTAGGAACCCCGGTCCGCGTTGCTACGCTTCGCCTGTGTCGTCGGGTGCCGTGCCGCAGCTCGATCTCGACCCGCAGGACATCCGCCGGGCGCGGTCGCTGGCTCGCAAGGCCGGCGCCCCCGTCGTGCGCCTGAGCAGGAGCCACACCACGGTGTCGGTGGAACGGGCCACGCTGCGCCTGGCCGGGCTCGCCGGGGCGGACCCCGAGGGCGTCCCGTGGGTGAACCATCTCGTGTCGGCCGTGCGCGCGGACGTCGGGCTCAGCCACGGGGTGACCACGCCGGTGTGGGACGCGCTGCGGCGAGGGGATGCGCCTGACCTGCTCGGGCTGGCCCAGCGGGCCGCCACCGGCACCGCGTCGTTCCGGCTCCCGACCGGCCGGGATCTCAACGGCGCACGGGCAGCCGCGCGCCGGGCCGTCGCACCCGGCATACGCCGCATCGACCGCCAGCGAGCCGAGCGCGAGCGGCTCGTCGCCCGGCACGGCGACCCCCGGCAGCGGCCCTGGATCTACCTCATCGTCGCGACCGGCGACATCCACGAGGACATCCCGCAGGCCAGGGCGGCGGCCCGCGAGGGCGCGGACGTCATCGCGGTCATCCGCTCGACCGGGCAGTCGCTGCTCGACTACGTGCCCGAGGGCGCGACCCGGGAGGGGTATGCCGGGACGTACGCCACCCAGGAGAACTTCCGGCTCATGCGAGCCGCTCTCGACCAGAGCTCCAGGGAGCTCGGCCGCTACATCCGGCTGACGAACTACGCGTCCGGGCTCTGCATGCCGGAGATCGCCACGCTCGCGGGTCTCGAACGGCTCGACATGATGCTCAACGACTCGATGTACGGCATCCTCTTCCGTGACATCAACCCGCTCAGAACGTTTGTGGACCAACGGTTCTCGCGCCAGATCCACGCCCGCGCGGGCATCATCATCAACACCGGCGAGGACAACTACCTGACGACGGCGGACGCCGTCGAGGCGGCCCACACGGTCACGGTCAGCCAGCTGCTCAACGAGTACTTCGCCAAGGAGGCCGGGCTGCAGGACTGGCAGCTCGGGCTCGGCCACGCCTTCGAGATCAACCCCGACCTGCCGGACTCGTTCCGGCTGGAGCTCGCGCACGCCCTGCTGGCCCGGGCGCTGTTCCCCCGGGCGCCGCTGAAGTGGATGCCCCCGACCAAGCACATGACGGGAGACGTCTTCCGTGGCTACCTGCTCGACGGCTTCTTCAACCTCGCCGGCGCCCTGACCGGGCAGGGGATCCTGCTCGTCGGCATGATGACCGAAGCAGTCGTGACTCCCTTCCTGTCCGACCGCGACCTGGCACTGCGCAACGTCCGCTACGTGCTGGGCGCGGCCGGTGGCCTGGCGGAGGACTTCAGGCCCTTGCCGGGGGGGTTCATCCAGAGCCGGGCGCGGCAGGTGCTCGGCGAGGCGATCGCGCTGCTCGAACGCATCGTCGACGACGGGACCCGCGCCGGGGGACCGGCCCTGCTGGCGGCCATCGGGGACGGCACCTTCGGGTTGATGAGACGACCCCCGGAGGCGGGCAAGGGCCTGGACGGCGTCGTCGAGCGGGTCACGGGGCCCGGCGGCTACGACAACCCGGCCATCTCCCTGCTCGACGAGGGTCCGCGCGGCGGCGGGCCGCGGTGAGCACGGGGGGCGCGCGCCTGGGCCCGGACCTGGTCCGGCCCTACGGCGACACCACGGGCGACGGGATGGTGCAGATGTCCTTCACGCTGCCGGTCCCGCACGACAAGCGCGCCGAGGGTGCCGCGCTGCAGCTCGCAGGCAAGATGGGTCTGGAGCCGGCGCTGCTCGTCCACGCCAGGGCGATTGGCCCGGACTTCACCTTCTGCATCGTCTACGGCTCGGTCAGCCACCTGGTCGACCTGCGGGAGGTGACGGTGCCCGAGCGGGAGTACCCGCTGCTGACCGCGAGGGCGGTCAACCTCGCCGTCAGGCGGACGCTGGGACGCAAGATGGTGGTCGTCGGGGCCTGTACCGGCTCGGACGCCCACACCGTCGGTATCGACGCGATCCTCAACGTCAAGGGCTTCGCCGGCGAGAAGGGCCTCGAGTACTACCGGGAGATCCGCGTCGTCAACCTCGGGGCGCAGCTCACGGTGGCGGACCTGGTCGCCCGGGCCGTCGCCGAGCGCGCCGACGCCGTCCTCGTCAGCCAGGTGGTGACCCAGAAGGACGCCCACATCCACGCGACGACGGCCATGTCCGCCGCGTTCCGGGAGGCCTACCCGGCCGGGCAGCTGCCGCTGCTCGTGGTTGGCGGGCCCCGGTTCGAGCAGGGAAGTGCCGCCGCCCTCGGGGTGGACCGCGTCTTCGGGCGGGGGACGACCCCGGGCGAGGTCGCCAGCTACCTCGTGCACGCCCTCGCCGGCCCGGCCACGAGGGCCCCGAGGGCCCCGAGGGCCTCGCGGGCCTCGCGGGCCTCGCGGGCAGGGCGGTGAGCAGGTGCCGGGCGACGAGCACGTGCCGGACCTGAGCGCCGCACAGGGCGGAGGCCCGCGCCCCGGGACGACGGTGGTGCACCGGCGCTACGTGCCGTACAGCCACGCCCACTACGCCGGGAACCTCGTCGACGGGGCGTACTCGCTCGCCGCGTTCGGCGACGTCGCCACGGAGCTGTGCATCCGCACCGACGGGGACGAGGGACTGCTCGCCTCCTACAGCGAGGTCCAGTTCCGGGCACCGGTGCGCGCCGGTGACGTCATCGAGATCACGGCCACCCTCGTGCGCGTGGGGGGCCGCAGCCGGGAGCTGGAGTTCGCGGTGCGGGTCCTGGCCCG
>JBPCOG010000435.1:0-1078 GCA_051000455.1 Lapillicoccus sp.
TACCCCGGAGATCGAGCAGAACCTCACCGCCGCGGCCGGAGGCACCCGGGTGACCGTCTCGTTCACGCCGACTCTCGCGCCGATGCCCCGCGGCATCCTCGCGACCTGCACCGCGAGGGCCCTCCCCGGCGTGGGCGCCGCTGCCGTCCGCGACGCCTGGGTGGGCGCCTACTCGGCCGAGCCGTTCGTGCACGTGCTGCCCGCCGGGCAGTGGCCGCGTACCGCGGATGTCCTCGGCAGCAACGCGGTCCACCTGCAGGTGGCCCTCGACGAGCGTGCGGGACGGGTGGTCGCGGTTGCCGCCGTCGACAACCTCACGAAGGGAGCGGCCGGGGCCGCGGTCCAGTGCGCGAACATCGCGCTCGGGCTGCCCGAAGGCACCGGACTGCCGGTCGTCGGGCTGGCGCCGTGAGCGGGCAGGTCCGGCTACCCGGTGGCTTCCGCGCGGCAGGCGTCACGGCAGGGCTCAAGCCGAGCGGCAGCCCGGACCTGGCGCTCGTCGTCAACGACGGCCCCGACCACCATTGCGCGGGGGTCTTCACGAGCAACCGGGTCGAGGCCGCGCCGGTGACCTGGTCCCGCCAGGTGCTCGCCGACGGCCGGGTCGACGCGGTGGTCCTCAACTCCGGTGGCGCCAACGCGTGCACCGGCGCGCAGGGGTTCCAGGACACCCACCGCACCGCCGAGAAGGTGGCCGAGACCCTGCACCTGTCCGCGGCGGACGTCGCGGTCTGCTCGACGGGGCTCATCGGCGAGCTGCTCCCGATGGACCGGCTGCTGCCCGGCGTCGCGGCCTGTGTGCAGGCCCTGGCCGCCGACGGCCACCTGGCCGCCGCCACGGCGATCATGACGACGGACACGGTCCCGAAGCAGGCATCGTCGGGCGGTCCCGGCTGGTCGGTTGCGGGGATGGCCAAGGGGGCGGGGATGCTGGCGCCGGCGCTCGCGACCATGCTCGTCGTCCTGACCACCGACGCCGTCGTGGAGGGCCAGGCGCTCGACGCGGTGCTGCGTGGCGCCACGGCCGTCACGTTCGACCGCATCGACTCCGACGGCTGCCAGTCGACCAACGACACCG
>JBPCOG010000119.1:0-2712 GCA_051000455.1 Lapillicoccus sp.
CCGCGACCCTGTCCCCCCCGGCCGCCGGGCCCGCCGCGACCCTGTCCCCCCCGGCCGCCCGCTCCCCCCCGACCACCCCGGGCGAAGCCGCCGTCGCCGCCGGACGGCCGACGCTGCGCCGCCCGGATCCGCTCGAGCAGCTCGGGGTTGACCCGCGAGGGCGCCTGCAGCCGGGCGACTCCCGCCGCGGCCGCGTCGCCCGCGTTCGCCGGGTCGAGGCTCTCGTCGAGGAAGAGGTCCATCATCGCCTGGCCCACCATCATGTGCTGCCACAGCGGCACCGGCCGGTGCTCCGAGACGATGACGTCCACCCCCCCGCGCACCTCGGCGAGCCAGGCCCCGAACTCCTCGGCGTTGGACACGGTCGCGGAGAGTGACACGACGCACACGTCGGCCGGCAGGTGGATGATCACCTCCTCCCAGACCGCCCCGCGGAACCGGTCGGCGAGGTAGTGCACCTCGTCCATCACCACGTATCCCAGCCCGCTCAGGGTGGGCGACCCGGCATACATCATGTTGCGCAGCACCTCGGTGGTCATGACGACCACCGGCGCCTCCCCGTTGATCGACGCGTCCCCGGTCAGCAGGCCGACCCGCCCGACGCCGTGCTGCCGGACGAGGTCGGCGTACTTCTGGTTCGACAGGGCTTTGATCGGGGTGGTGTAGAACGCCTTGCGGCCCGTGGCGAGCGCGAGGTGGACGGCGAACTCACCGACGATCGTCTTGCCGGCGCCCGTCGGGGCCGCGACGAGTACCCCCCTGCCGGACTCGAGCGCGGCACAGGCGTCGCTCTGGAACGGGTCCAGGGGGAAGTCCAGACCACGAGCGAAGACGCCGAGCTCGGTGGCCTCCCTCCGGCCTCGTTCCCGGGCGGCCGAGAACCGTTCGGCGGGCGTGGGCATGTCGCTCAGGCTACGTCAGCGGGACGCGTCGCTAGAGGGGCGACGCCTCGTCGTCCGCCAGCTGTGACCACTGCCTGGTCGGGTCCTTCGTTGCCCTCCGGCGGTCGAGGATGAAGGAGACCCCGACGGCGAGGAAGAACAGCGCGACCATGGGCAGGCCGAGGAAGATCATCGACCACGGGTCCGGGGAGGGCGTCATCATGGCCGCGAAGAGGAAGATGATGAAGATCGCGGGACGCCACGCCTTGACCATCACCCGCGCCGGGAGCACCCCTGCGGCGTTGACGCCGACGAGGAACACCGGCAGGAGGAAGGCCACGCCGAAGGCGAGGATGAACTTCAGGACGAAGTTGAGGTAGTCCGCGGCGGGGAGGACGTTGGAGGCACCGTTGGGGGTGAACCCGAGCAGCGCGTGGATCGCCTTGGGCAGGGTGAGGTAGGCGAGCGCGCAGCCACCGAGGAACAACGGCACGGCAGCGCCGAGGAACACCACGGCCGTCCGCTTCTCGCGGCGGGTCAGCCCGGGGACGACGAACCCCCAGATCTGGTAGAGCCAGATCGGGGAGGCGAGGACCACCCCGACAAACAGGCCGACGGTGATGGCGATCGAGAACGAGTCCGTGATGTTCGTGAAGCTGACCGTGACGATGCCGCCGGTGCGCTCCTTCTGCAGGTCGGTCACCGGCCTGGCGAGCTCGTCGAAGATCTGCTCGTACTTCCACCAGCCGGCGATGGCCCCGACGAGGATCGCCCCGACCGAGATGAGCACCCGTCGCCGCAGCTCCCGCAGGTGGTCGACGAGCCTCATCCGCCCCTCGGGGTCGCGCTGTCGCGAGAATCTGCCCATGGGTGTGGAACGCGGGAGTGGTATGCCGTGGGGTCCGGTCGCGGGTCAGCGGGCCGGGTGGTCGTACCGGGCCTGGGCCTCTGGCTGGGGCTGGACCGTGGGCTGAGTCACCGCGGGCTGGGCCTCCGCCTGCGGCTGGGCCGCCGCGGGCTGGGCCACCCCCGGCTGGGCCGCCGCGGGCTGGGCCGCCGCGGGCTGGGGCTGGGCGGCGCCGGGCGGGGAACCCGTCTGCTGCGCGGCCGGCTGCGGGCGCACCACGTCCCCGGCGACGGTGTCACTGGCGGCGGCGCTCGGCTTGCTCTCCTTGCCGTCGTTCTTCATCTCCGCGACCTCGGTCTTGAAGATCCGCATCGAACGGCCCACGCTGCGGGTCACGTCCGGCAGCTTCTTCCACCCGAACAGCAGCGCGATCAGCACAGCGAGGATCAGCAGGTGGCTCGGCTGGGCAAGGTCTCTCAACATGGTCTGGCGCCTTCCGCGGGTTCAGTGTCTCGGTGAGTCTACCCGGCGCGCCCAGGTAGGCAGGTTCGCCTCGCGCCTGGCGAGCCGCAACCCCCTCAACGTCCGACGGGTGCGCTCGCGTTCCGCGAGCACCTGCCGGGGGCGGGCGAACACCGCGAGCTGGTCCGGCGAGTCGATCCGCCCGTCGGGCAGGCCGGCACCCGGAGGGGTCTGCGTCATCCGCTCCTGCACGCGGGCCAGCTCACGGGCGAGCAGGCCAGCCCGACGCAGCAGCTGCCGCACCCGGGGCCACAGGTAGGCCACCGAGAGCGCCACGAGGGCGACCCAGGCCAGGATCCAGACCATGGCCCTCATCGCGACGGCGGCCTGGACGCCACCGGTTGATGTCCCGTCACAGCCCGGTCTCGTCATAGGCGGCCAGGGCCGTCGCGGCCCCCGATGCCACGGAACGGCCGAGCTCGGCCGGCTCAACGACCCAGACCTGGCCACCCATCCGCCACA
>JBPCOG010000219.1:0-6593 GCA_051000455.1 Lapillicoccus sp.
GGTCTGGCCCCCGGCGCCCCGGGGCGGCCCCCCGCCGCCCCGGGCGCCCAGCCGACAGCCAGTAAACGTTATCTCAGTACCCTCCCGCGGATCGGCTCACCCTGTCAACCCCCTGTCCGTCCCGCCACGCGCTCCGGCGAGGCCCGGGCCCGCGCACCGGCGGGTTGTAACCTCGGGAGGAGGAGCGCGCGGCCGGCGGATCGTGCCGGGGTGAAGGAGCGGGCGGACCGAAGGAGCGGGCGGGCAGGAGGAGCGTGACCAGGTCGGCGAGACGATCCACGATCGTGGACGTGGCCCATCGCGCCGCGGTGTCCATCGCCACCGTCTCCCGCGTCCTCAACGGGCGACCGGTTGCTGACCAGGACCTCGTCGCGCGAGTGCGCGCGGCGGCGGACGAGCTCGGCTACCGGCGCAACACCGTGGCGCGCGACTTCCGCCGCGGACTCACCAGCAGCATCGGGGTGGTTGTCCCCGACCTGGCCAACCCCTTCTTCCCGCACGTGCTCAAGGGCCTGGCCAACGACGTGAGCGTCGGAGAGCACCGGCTGCTCGTCGTCGACTCCGGGGAGGACCCGGAGGAGGAGATCCGGCTGGTGGAGCAGCTTGCCGGGCGGTGCGACGGCATCGTGCTGTGCTCGCCGCGCATGTCGGTCGCCAACCTGCACGCTGCCGCCGGGCTGGGGATCCCGATCATCTGCACCAACCGCTCGGTGGCGGGCCTGCCGCTGGGGACGATCGGGATCGACTCGGCGACCGGGATGGGCGAAGCCGTCGCCCACCTTGGCCGGCTCGGCCACCGCCGGGTCGGCTACCTCGCCGGACCGCCGTCCTCGTGGTCGGACGGACGCCGCCGGGAGGGCCTGGCCGCTGCTGCCACGGCATGCGGGATGGAGGTCCTCACCGCCGTGGCCGGCTCCACCAGCGATGCCGGGTTCACCACCCTCCCGCACCTGCTGGGCCGGGGAGTCACCGCGGTGCTCGCCTTCAACGACCTCGTCGCCGTGGGGGCGCTGTCCCGGCTGCGGGAGATGGACGTCGCGGTCCCGGCCGACCTGTCCGTGGTGGGCTTCGACGACATCCCCGTCGCTGCCTTCCTCGGTCCCCCGCTCACCACCGTCAGCGTTCCCAAGGAGGAGCTCGGCCGACAGGCGTGGATCATGCTGCGCCAGCAGATGCAGGACGGCGAGGTCGCTCCGGAGCAGTGGCTTCCCTCCGCGCTGGTGGTGCGTCGCTCCACGGCCGCTCCCGCGGCGCCGCCGCGCTCCGTCGTGCGATGACTGGCTGTCCGCTGGGCGGTTAAGTTTCTACCCTTCATGTTGTCGGGTGAAGGGTGTAGCCTACAGTCCAGCCCAGGAGAACAGGGGTGGCAGATGTTCGTCGTCACCGCGGACCAGCGGGGCAGTCGCCGGCACGGCGACCTCGTGCCGGCCGCACTGGAGACGCTCGGCCGGATGCGGCCCGGACCGCTGCGCCGGTTCGAGCGCACCGCAGGCGACGAGATCCAGGCGGTCTGCGACGACCCCGTCGTCGTCGTCGACATCGTCCTCGTCCTCATGCGCACCAGCGGCTGGCGCATCGGCGTCGGCGTCGGACCCGTCGAGACGCCACTGCCCCGGTCGGGGCGAGCCGGACGTGGCCCCGCCTTCGTCGCGGCGCGCACCGCGGTGAGGGCCGCACACGCCACCGTCGCCCAGCTGGCGGTGGTACCGGCCCCGCAGGGAGGCAGCCCCGATGCCGTGGGCGACCCCGCCGCGGCGTCGGCCCGCGGCGCCTTGGGGGCCAGCGGCCCGGTGGGGGCCCGCAGCGCGGTGGGGGACACCGGTGCCGGAGGACGACCCCAGGGTGACTCAGCCCTCCTGCACGCCCACCTTGCCCAGGCGGCCCTCTGGCTGCTCTGTCGGGTGCTGCGGACGCGGTCGGCCTCGGGCTGGGAGGTCGTCGACCTCCTCGGGTCGGGGCTGACCCAGCGCGAGGTCGCCGCGCGGTTGCACATCAGCGCGTCGGCGGTCAGCCAGCGGGTCCGCCGCAGCGGCTGGGCCGAGCAGCGCCAGGGAGCGCCGCTGGCCGCCCACCACCTGTCGGCGGCGGACGGTGGAACGCCGGCAGACGGCATACCGGCGAAGGAGCAGTGATGACCGCACACCTCGTCCCGGGCGTGGTCACCCTCGCGCTCGGCTGCGCCGCGGTCCTGCTCGGAAACCCGCTGGCGACCTGGGCATTCCGGCGCGTGGACCGGCCCAGCCCGGGCAGCGTCCCCCCCGGGGTCGTGCGCGCCGGGACGGTCCTGCGCGGCGGCCGGGTGATCGGGTTCCTCGAGCGGGCCGCGGTGTTCCTGACGATCCTCGCCGGATGGCCCGAGGGCGTCGCCGTCGTCGTCGCGATCAAGGGTCTGGGTCGCTACAGCGAGCTGCGCAGCGCCACTCCCGGCGCCGCCGAGCGCTTCATCATCGGCAGCTTCACGAGCCTGCTCGTCGCCGCCGCGCTCGCCTGCCTCGCCCGCCTGGTCCTTCAGCGCTGAGCACGCGCCGGGGCCGCGCGGCCGGCTGATAGCGTCGGACTCGGCGTTGACCGCCGCATTGTGCACACCGTCGTGAAGGGGCCCTCCGTGAGCACCACACCCGTCAAGGTCGCGGTCACCGGCGCCGCTGGTCAGATCTGCTACAGCCTGCTCTTCCGTCTCGCGAGCGGTGCGCTCCTCGGCCCCGAGACCCCTGTCGAGCTGCGGCTGCTGGAGGTCACCCCGGCGCTCAAGGCGCTCGAGGGGGTGGTCATGGAGATGCACGACTGCGCCTTCCCCGCACTCGCCGGGGTCGAGATCGGTGACGACCCGGTCAAGGTCTTCGACGGCGTCAGCCACGCGCTGCTGGTGGGCGCGCGACCGCGCGGGCCCGGCATGGAGCGCGGGGACCTGCTGGAGGCCAACGGCGGCATCTTCGCCCCCCAGGGAAGGGCCCTGAACGAGGTCGCCGCCGATGACGTGCGGGTCACGGTGACGGGCAACCCAGCCAACACCAATGCGCTCATCGCGATGTCGAACGCCCCCGACATCCCGAGGGAGCGCTTCTCCGCCCTGACCCGCCTCGACCACAACCGTGCCGTCGCACAGCTGGCCGCAAGGACCGGCAGGACCGTCTCCGACATCACCCGGATGACCATCTGGGGCAACCACTCGGCGACCCAGTACCCCGACCTGTTCCACGCGCTGGTCGACGGACAGGACGCCGCAGAGGTGGTCGGGGACCAGGAGTGGATCGAGTCGGTGTTCCTCCCCACGGTCCAGAAGCGCGGGGCGGCCATCATCGAGGCCAGGGGCGCGTCTTCCGCCGCGTCCGCCGCGTCCGCGACGGTGGACCATGCCCGCGACTGGGCCCGCGGCACCGCGGAGGGCGACTGGGTGTCGATGGCGGTCTGCTCGGACGGCTCGTACGACGTGCCGGAGGGGCTCATCTGCAGCTTCCCCGTGACGACCTCGGCCGGCGGCTGGTCGATCGTGCCGGGTCTGGGCATCGACGACTTCTCCCGCGGCAAGATCGACGCGTCGGTCGCCGAGCTCGAGGAGGAGCGCGACGCGGTGAGGGCGCTCGACCTCATCGGCTGAGCGGGCCCGCTGTTGCGGCTTCGCTGCGCACTTGTCCCGGCCAGGACCGGGACAGGCGCGCATGGAAGAGCCCAGCGGCAGCGGGCAGCCCTAGAGCTTCACCAGCGCGAAGGCCCCGACGGCGGCGGCGCCCAGGCCCAGGAGGATGACGACGTCGGCCAGCCGCCCGCGCACCTCGAGGCCGCCGCCCCGCGGCGCCGGGAGGGTCAACCGCAGCAGCGCTGCAGCGATGAACGAGGCACCGAAGACGAAGCCACCCGTCCGGAGCAGCGAAAAGGAGACCAGGGCGACACCCGACGCGGCGCCGACGGCCACCACCCACCAGACACCTAGGCGCCGCAGCGGGCTCCATCTCACCTGGGACGGACCCCACGTTCGGCCGCGGCGACGACGTTCGTCAGCAGCATCGCCCGGGTCATCGGGCCCACACCGCCCGGGTTGGGGCTGACCCAGCCGGCCACCTCGGCGACGTCGGGGGCGACGTCACCGGCGACCCGCCCGGCTGCCCGGGACACCCCGACGTCGAGCACGGCGGCCCCGGGACGCACCATCGCGGCGGTGACGAGACCGGGCACACCGGCTGCGGCGACGACGATGTCCGCGCTGGCGACCTCGGCAGCGAGGTCACGGGTTCCCGTGTGGCACAGCGTCACCGTGGCATTCTCGCTGCGACGGGTGAGGATCAGCCCCAACGGTCGGCCCACGGTGAGCCCCCGTCCGACCACGACGACCTTGGCGCCGTTGATCGGCACGTCGTGGCGCCGGAGGAGCTCGATGCAGCCCATCGGCGTGCAGGGCAGCGGCGCCGTCCTGCCGAGGACAAGCCAGCCGAGGTTCATCGGGTGCAGCCCGTCGACGTCCTTGACGGGGTCCACCCGGGAGAGCAGGGCGAGCTCGTCGAGACCCGTGGGCTGCTGGACGAGGAAGCCGGTGCACGCCGGGTCCGCGTTGAGCTCGTCGATGACCTCCTCGACGTCGGCCTGGGTCGCCGACGCCGGCAGGTCGCGCCGGATGCTGATGATCCCGAGCTCCGCGCAGTCCTTGTGTTTCGCGTTGACGTACCACCGGCTCCCGGGGTCGTCACCGACGAGTACGGTGCCGAGTCCCGGCACGACCCCGCGGTGCGCGAGTGCGGCGACGCGATCCCGCAGCTCCCACTTGATCGCCGCCAGGGTGGCCTTGCCGTCGAGAGTCCGGGCCGTCACGAGCGCCTATCCTGCCACGGTTCCTCGGTCCGGACGGCTGCCGCCGACCTGCCCCGCGGCCCGCACCGACGCCACTCCGGCGAGGGCGGCGGCGACCATGGTGACGACCAGGCCGACGATGACGAGCGGCGTGATGTGGCTCCGGGTCTGCGGGCTGAGCGCGTCGATGAGCGCCGCCGACGAGAGCTGGCCGACGAGGGAGACGACCATGACCGGAAGGACGCCGAGCTGCGCCACGACGACCGAGGAGATGCCGACGAAGCCGATCCCGCACAGCCCCCCGAGCCAGGACCACCACGGCGCGTCCAGCGAGCTGGGCAGGTGAGCGCCACCGGCAGCGCCGCGCACGAGGAGGATCCCCAGGACCATGGCACTGCCCAGCGCGAAGTTCAACCAGGCCGTCGACCACGGGTTGAGTGTCGCGACGCTGACGCGCCCGTTGGTCGCCTGCTGCGCGGTCCAGAGGACCCCAACCCCGACCGCGACGAGGACGGGCAGCACGACGGACCCGCCGGCGCCGGTGAACCGGCCGCCGACCGCGATGACGACGCCGCTGGTCGCCAGCGCGGATGCGAGGACCCGGGGCACGGTGACCGGCGCCCGGCCCGCCGGCCCGAGCCCCATCCGGTCGACGACGAGCGCGCTCGTCGTCTGGCCGCCGACCACGGCGATGGTGAAGAGCGCAACCCCCGCGGCGGGCGCGGCATACGTCTGGGCGACGCAGAACAGGCCGCCCGACAGCCCGCCCAGGCAGTGGTACCAGCGAATGCGGCGCTCGCCCAGCGCCGCCCGGAGGTTCCTGAGCCCGCGACGGACCCGCCCCGAGCAGCCGAGCAGGACCGTGAGGACGAGCAGCCCCGAACCGAAGCTCCACAGCGCGGCGTCGACGGGCTGGCCGAACACCGTGCTCAGCTGGCCGTTCATCCTCGACTGGACCGAGATGAGGCACCCGGCGAGAAGGGTCCCCAGCCCCGGTACCGACCAGATCCCGTGGCTCGGGTGCCGTCCGGCCACGGGTCAGTGCGCGAAGTGACGGGTGCCGGTGAAGTACATCGTCAGCCCCGCCGCCGCCGCCGCGTCGATGACCTCCCGGTCACGCATCGACCCGCCGGGAGCGACGACGGCGGCGACACCGGCGTCGATGAGCACCTGGAGGCCGTCGGCGAACGGGAAGAACGCGTCGGACGCGGCCACCGCGCCGGTGACCCGGTCCTGGCCCGCCCGGGAGACGGCGAGGTGGCACGAGTCGACGCGGTTGACCTGGCCCATGCCGATACCGACGCTGGCACCGTCCCGGGCGACGAGGATCGCATTGGACCTCACCGCGCGCACCGCACGCCAGGCAAAGGTCAGGTCGGCCAGGGTCGCCTCGCCGGCCGCCGCCCCGCTGACCAGCGCCCACCGTGACGGGTCGTCACCGCCCGGCCGGTCCCCGTCGTCGACGACGGCGTCGATCCGGTCGACGGTCTGCACGAGCAGCCCACCGGTGATGGGGCGTGACTCGAGGCCGTCCGTCGGGTGGGCAGCGGCGCCGGGGAGCTGCAGCAGGCGGATGTTCTTCTTCCTCGTGAGGACCTCGAGTGCCCCGGGCTCGAAGCCCGGCGCGACGACCACCTCGGCGAACACCTCCGCGACCTGGTTCGCCATCTCGGCGGTGACCGGACGGTTGGTGGCGATGACGCCCCCGAAGGCCGACGTCGGGTCGCACGCGTGGGCGCGCCGGTGCGCCTCGGCGACGTCCGGCCCCACCGCGATCCCGCACGGGTTCGCATGCTTGATGATCGCCACCG
>JBPCOG010000200.1:0-3801 GCA_051000455.1 Lapillicoccus sp.
GGGATAGTGAGGAACGCGCTCGTGACGGCGAGGACGATCTCGCGTGGACGACTGGTGCGGTAGGTCGCCACCCCTAGCGAGATCCCGATGACCGCGCACGACAGGACTGAAGCGCCCACGACAAGAATGTGCTGCAGCCCCAAGTCGAGCAGGTCCGATCGCCGGTCGATCAGGAACTCCAGCAAGCTGCCCATGTCAGGCACTATAACGCTCGGATCAGCCAAGGTGCGGCCGCAAAAAAACTCTGCGTAGGTCTTGGCGGCCCATGGCGTCGTCGCTCGCGCCGGTCGCACGTTCCGCACTTCTCGAGTGCAATATGCGCCCCCCACCCTGTTTGCGTGTCAGCCCAACTTCCAGCTCGATGGTTACGGGGAGTGGGCCGCGGTGCGACTCGTGGCACGCTACCTGCAGGCAGTCGGGGACTCGCCCTGCTACGACTGCTGGGAGTTGGCCGTCGAACGCCGTTACGCGGCGACGTTGGGCGCGAGCGCCGGGCTGTCTGCCGCCTCCGGTCTCCTCGATGACCCCGCCTTTGCGGAGACGGCGAAAGGGCTCGAGGACCTCCTGCTCCGGGACTTCGTCCGCAACGGCAGCCTCGTCAAGCGCGATGCGACGGCGGCCGTCGACGCGCCCTCCTGTGGCTCGCGCTCCTGCTAGGCGTGGTCGCAATGGACGACCCCCTCTTCGTCGAGGCGGCACGCCGTGTCGACGACGAGCTGGAGGGCCCACGCGGCGGGATCCGCCGCTGTCTCCTTCTACGGCGGCGGAGAGTGGTTGCTCCTGACGTGGAGCGGATGGGTACACGCGGCGGCGGGTCGCGCAGAACGCGCGATGGAGCGACTCGCATGGGTGGAGATTCAGGTGACGACGGCGCTTGACCTGCCGGCGCAGGACGCCGTGGGGGTGACGCTCATCAGGTTCGCCGCGTAGTGCGTGCGGCAGCAGTGCCAACATGCCGCGAGCACACGGCATACCTGAATGTCGTCGCTGGCGCGGGGTGCTCCTCGTTCGCCCGGGAGCATTGGTAGCCTCGGGCGTCACAGCATGGGCGTGCGATGCCCGGGCAGCCCGACGAGTCGAGAGCCGCCCTCGAAACCCCACCCGTCGTCTCCGAAGGGCCCATTCGATGTCAGAGCAGTTAGCCGCGACGGGCAGCAGCATCCCCAAGCCTGAGCACCCGCGTCCCCAGCTGGTCCGTGACGACTGGTTGAGCCTCAACGGCACCTGGGAGTTCGAGATCGACGCTGCGGACTCCGGGCTCGAGCGGGGTCTGCGCACCCGAGCCCTGACCGGCCAGATCCTCGTGCCCTTCGCGCCCGAGTCTGCCCTGTCCGGTGTGGAGCACGTCGACTTCATGGAGTCCGTCTGGTACCGCCGCACCGTCCTGATCCCGGCGGGCTGGGTGGGTAGGCGGGCGGTGTTGCACTTCGGGGCTGTGGACTACGACACGACGGTGTGGGTCAACGACGTGGAGGTGGTCAGGCACCGTGGCGGCTTCAGTCCGTTCAGCGCGGACCTGTCGGGCGTGGCCGAACCGGGGCAGGACGCCACCATCGTGGTGCGGGCGAGGGACTCACGGCACGGGATGCAGGCGCGCGGGAAGCAGGCCACCTGGTACGCGAACACGCATTGCATGTACACGCGTACCACCGGCATCTGGCAGACGGTCTGGTTGGAGGCTGTGCCGGAAGTACACGTGAAGTGGTTGCGGTTGACGCCCTGCCTGGCACAGTCGAGCATCGCGGTCGAGGTGCCGATGAGCCGGAACCGGCGCGGTTACTCGGTCAGCGTGCTGTTGAGCCAGGACGACGGCACGCAGGTCGCCGCGGGGCAGACGGCGGCGGATCTTGACCTGACCGCCTCGCTGCGGCTGGAGATCCCGCCGGCCGTGCTGCGTCCCTGGTCGGTCGAGGACCCGTACCTGTACTCGCTGGAGGTCCGGGTGCTGGACGAGGCGGGGGAGATCGTGGACCGGGTTGGCAGCTACACCGCGGTGCGGTCGGTGGCCCTTGACGGTACGGCGGTGCGGATCAACGGCCGGGCCGTCTTCCAGCGCCTGGTGCTGGACCAGGGGTACTGGCCGGACTCGCTGATGACTGCCCCTGATGACCGGGCGCTGGTGCGGGACATCGAGCTGGCGCAGGCTGCCGGGTTCAACGGTGCCCGGCTGCACCAGAAGGTGTTCGAGGAGCGGTTCCTCTACCACGCGGACCGGATGGGTTACCTCGTGTGGGGCGAGTTCGGGGACTGGGGGGTGTCCGGGGCCGGCACGGTCGGTCACAACCAGCAACCGACCGCGAGCTTCGTCGCTGAGTGGCTCGAGGTCCTGCGCCGGGACTACAACCACCCCTCGATCATCGGCTGGTGCCCCCTGAACGAGACCCACCAGCAGATGCACGACCGGCTCACCGTGCTCGACGACGTCACCCGGGCGATGTTCCTGGCCACCAAGCTGGCGGACCCCACCCGCCCGGTCATCGACGCGTCGGGCTACTCCCACCGGGTCCGCGAGACCGACATCTACGACTCCCATTCCTACGAGCAGGACCCGGAGGCGTTCCGGCGCGAGCAGGCCGGACTCGCCGCGGGGCGGCCCTACACCAACCAGGCCTGGACCGGGGAGGAGTACTCCGTTCCGTACCGGGGGCAGCCGTTCTTCGTCTCCGAGTTCGGCGGGATCTGGTGGAACGAGGCCGAGGCCCGGGTCGCCGCGGACGGCCACGACCGCACAGCCTCGTGGGGGTACGGGCAGCGGGTGCGCAGCGAGGAGGAGCTGCAGGTGCGCTTCCAGGGCCTGTGCGACGTGCTGCTCGACGACCCCGACATGTTCGGCTACTGCTACACCCAGCTCACGGACATCTTCCAGGAGAAGAACGGGATCTACCACTTCGACCGCACCGCCAAGCTCGACATCGCCCGAATCCGCGCAGCCCAGACCCGCCCAGCAGCCATCGAGCGCCTCGACCGGGCACCGGTCACCGCCGCCCCGCACGGCCCCGCCGCAACGGCTGCGCCGGACCGGCCGGAGCGCGAGACGCCGGGAAGCAGGAGTGCCTCACGCGTCAGCCGGGCTGCGCGAGGGGTGCTGAGGCGCCGATGGCGCAGGAGGAGGGGCCACCGCGGTTGAGTGGATCACTGCAGTAGCAGCCCCGGGGGAGCGACGGGCACCGCCCCGGGGGAGCGATGGACACTGCCCGCGGGGGGAGCGACGGACACCTCAGCCCGGCACCGCCGGCGGGCCGGGGCGCGCGGGCCGGACCTGCTGCAGGCCCGTGACCAGGCCCGCCGACCAGACGGCCCAGTCATGCCCCCCGGCCACGACCCGCAGGGTGGAACGGACGTGGGCCTGCCGCTTGAGCGCGATGTGCAACCGGGCGGCCTCCAGGTCGAGGTCATACGCGTGCGCGGACCCGCTCACCGGCTCGCCGTCTCCGACGACCGTCGCCACGGCCAACGGCTCGGCGTCGGTGACGCAGGCCTCAGCCAGCAGGGTCCGGTAGTCCATCAGGCTCTGCCACCGCGACGGCGAGAAGGGCTGGTCGCCGGCACGGAAGGCACCCCCGACGCGGGCGCTGGAGCTGGGTGGCGGCCCGTGCTCGTAGACCGCGGGCGAGAGCAGCAGTGCGGAGCCGAACATGCGTCGGTGCACCAGCGCGTACCGGAGCGCCGCAGCCCCGCCCATGGAGATGCCCGCGATGGTCCGCTGGTGGCGCCCGCCCGGGGCTCCCAGCGCGGACTCCAAACTCGGGAGCACGTCGTCGACGAGCGCCGTCTTCACGGCCGGGCCAGCACGGACGTCCG
>JBPCOG010000210.1:0-3077 GCA_051000455.1 Lapillicoccus sp.
GCGTCGTGGCGGTGCTTGTCTTCGGGCTGTCGACGGCGGGGCGCTCCCTCGAGGAGCTCTCCGAACCGGGTCTGGCCGCCGATCTCGCCGGCAGCCCGCGCGCCGACGTGCCGCGTCCCGACGGCCGATCATGAGCACGGCCGCCGCAGGAGGGGACGTGGAGACCCCGGGAGGCAGTCTCACCCAGAGCCTTGCCGAGGTCACGCGGTCGGCGCGGGAGGACCCCGGATTCCGGCTGTTCACCGTGCTGGCCTGGGACGACGAGCGCGGCGCGCTGCACCGCGTTCACAGCAGCGCCCCGGATGCCTACCCGCTGGGCGGGGAGAAGGTCATGCCGGCTGACGGCCCCTGGATCGTCCAGGTCGTGCGCGAACAACGTCCCTACCTCGGCCGGGACGACGCCGCGGTCGCAGCGGTCTTCTCCGACCACGCCCTCATCACCTCCCTCGGGTGCGGTGCGGTCGTCAACGTGCCCGTCGTCGACGGGGACCGCACCCTGGGCGTGCTCAACCTGCTCGACGAGCAGGGCGCATACGACGAGGCATCGGTCGACGCGGCGCTGGGGCTCGGCGTCCGCTCTGTGCCTGCCCTGCGCTCCTGGCACGCCACCCGGCGTCCAGCCATCAGGGGTCCAGCCACCCGGCGTACCGACACCCACCCGGCGGGCCCGGGGGCGACCGCGACCGGGACCGGCCGGTGACCCGGCGCCTGCTCATCCGCCACGCGCGGGTGCTCGATGTGGACGCGGGCGGCTACCTGGAGGACCACGACGTCCTCGCGGTCGACGGACGGGTCACCGAGGTGGGACGGGGCCTCTCGACCGGGGGGGATGATGTCGACGTGCTCGACGCGGCGGGCTCGGTCCTGGCGCCCGGGCTCGTGGATGCACACGTGCACGTCACCGCGGCCACCGCCGACCTGGCCGCCCTGCCGGCCTGGCCACCGAGCTACGTCGCAGCCCACACCGCGCGGATCATGGGCGAGATGCTCGCGCGCGGGTTCACGACGGTGCGCGATGCGAGCGGGGCCGACTTCGGGGTGGCGCAGGCGCAGGCGGAGGGTCTGGTCACGGGACCTCGGGTGCTCTTCTGCGGCAAGGCGCTGAGCCAGACCGGGGGCCACGGGGACAACCGCTCGGCGGGCCAGCACGCGTGGGACGAGCACCCGTGCTGCGCAGGACTGGGCCGGGTCGTCGACGGTGTGGACGCGGTCCGGGCCGCGGCGCGGGACGAGCTGCGCCGTGGCGCGAACCACGTCAAGGTGATGGCCTCCGGCGGCGTGGCCTCGCCCACCGACCGCATCGACTCCACGCAGTTCTCCATGGACGAGCTGCGGGCAGCCGTCGAGGAGGCCACCGCCGCCAACCGTTACGTGGCCGCCCACGCCTACACCGCCCCGGCCGTCAACCGCGCACTCGAGGCGGGGGTACGTTCCATCGAGCATGGCAACCTGCTCGATGACGAGAGCGTGGACCTGCTGCTGGGCAACGACGCGTTCCTCGTGCCCACCCTGGTCACCTACTGGGCCCTCAAGCACGAGGGCATGGAGCACGGCCTCCCCCGCTCCAGCTGGGAGAAGGTGGACGCGGTGCTCGGGGCGGGGCTGGAGGCCCTGGAACGGGCCAGCCGGGCTGGCGTCCGCATCGTCTACGGCACGGACCTGCTTGGTGGCATGCACCGACACCAGGCGCACGAGTTCCGGATCCGTGCCGAGGTACAGCCGGTGCTGGAGGTGCTGCGCTCGGCCACCACCGTGGCGGCGGAGCTGCTCGGCGAGGTGGGCGAGGTCGGGGTCATCGCCCCCGGCGCCCGGGCCGACGCGCTCCTGCTCGACGGCGACCCGATCGAGGACGTCGACGTGCTGGCCGACCCGGCCCAGCACCTGCGCGGCGTCGTCCAGGACGGCCGCCTGGTCCTCGACCGGCGCTGACCGGCCGCGAGGTCGGCACCGCCAGCCGTCGGCACCGCCGGCGCTGCCGCGGGCGTCCGCGGTCCGTCCTAGGATCGGGACATGATCGACCATCTGGGGACCATCTGCGCCGACCTGGCCCCCAGCGCCCGGATCGGGCGCGCTACCTCCCATGCCGGGGCACTCGCGCCCGGTGGGCTGGGGACGTCGAGGCGGTCCGTCACGACGCCACTCCCGACGGGTCGCCCCCTGGCCGCATGCCCAGCCTGATTCACCACGCCGTCGCCGCACTGGCTGACCTCGCCGGCCCGACGGACCCGACCGTCGGACGACATCGGCATGGCTGCGGAGCTCAGCGCCGCCCAGCTGCGTCCCCCCGGCTTCGCGCCGCCGCGCGGGCTGGACCGACACGTCTCCCTCCGCGTGTCCCGGCAGCACGGCTGGCGGGTCTACGAGATGGCGCCCTGGGGAGCCGGCCTGCCCGTCGACCGGCTCGTCTACTTCCACGGCGGCGGCTACGTCGGTGAGATCAACTCGTCGCACTGGGCGGTCTGCCGGCGGATGTCGCGGCTCGTCCCCGCCCGGGTGCACGTCCCGATCTACCCGGTCGCGCCGGACGCCACCGCCGAGACCACGGTGGCCGTCTCCGCCGACATCGTCGCCGACATCATCCGGGACGCCGGCGCAGCCGTCCGGGTCACCCTGATGGGAGACTCGGCCGGCGGCGGTCTGGCCCTTGCGGTCGCGCAGGTGCTGCGCGACCGGGGGGCTGGCACACCACGGCTCATCCTCATCGCCCCGTGGCTCGACGCCACGATGAGCGACCCCCTCATCGACGAGGCAGCGACCCGCGACCCGGTGCTCAAAGTCGCACGCCTTGCGCGTGCGGCGCAGCTGTATGCCGGCACCCTCCGCATCGACGACCCTCGGGTCTCGCCGTTGTTCGGCTCGCTGCGGGGCCTCGGTCCCATCACCGTCTTCAGTGGCACCCGGGACCTGTTGTGGCACGACGCCGTCAGGCTGCGTGATCGTGCTGCAGCAGAAGGGGTCTCGGTGGACTACCACGAAGGCGCAGGGCTGATCCACGTCTTCCCGATCCTGCCCCTGCCCGAGGCGCGCTGGGCCAGACGGGTGATGGTCAGCTCGATGCGGGCCGCGCGGCAGGAGCC
>JBPCOG010000441.1:0-1551 GCA_051000455.1 Lapillicoccus sp.
GGGTCGCTGCGCAGGTGCCGCTCGGTCATCCTCACGCAGCCGATGTCGACGGACCGGGACTGCTGCACCGACAGCGTGCCCCGGGCCAGCTCGGTCGAACCGCCGCCGAGGTCGACGACGAGATATGGGCCCGGGATGCGGTGTGCCGCAATGTCGCCCGTGGCTCCACGGAAGGACAGAGCGGCCTCCTCCGCCCCCGAGATCACCTCGGGCCCGAGGCTGAAGTCGGCGAATGCCTCTTCGACCCCGGCAACGAAGTCCGCTGCGTTGCCCGCGTCCCTCGAGGCGGAGGTCGCCACGAACCGGACGCGGGCCGCGCCCAGCGACCGGCACTGACCGGCATACACCCGCGCCACGTCGAGGGTTCGCTCCATGGCGATGGGGTCGATGAGCCCGGTGCGGTCGACCCCGTGACCGAGGCGCACGATCTCCATACGGCGCAGCACGTCGGTGAGCACGCCGGACCGGGGGTCGACGTCGGCGACGAGCAGCCGGATCGAGTTTGTCCCGCAGTCGACCGCGCCCACCCGGACCACGCGCGGGTCACCCACCGCCGACGTCCTCGCGCGCGAAACGCTCGGCGCAGCTCGCGGGCACCCACCAGTCGCCGAGCAGCTGGAGCGCCTCGTCACCGAGCGGGTTCACGCCCGGCCCGGCAGCGAGCGAGTGGGCGACGAGCACGTGCAGGCACTTGACCCGGTCGGGCATCCCGCCGGCGGAAACCCCCTCGATCTCGGGGACCTCACCGAGCTCAGCGCGGCGACGGAGGTAGTCCTCGTGCGCGACGGCGTACGCGCGGGCGAGCTGACCGTCCCCGGCAAGGCGCGCCTGCATGCCCCTCATCAGCCCGCGGGTCTCCAGAGTGCTGATCGCCCCCGTCAGCCGCGGGCAGGTGGCGTAGAACGAGGTGGGGAACGGGGTGCCGTCGGGCAGCCGGGGACTGGTTCGCACCACGTCGGGGGCACCGCACGGGCACCGGTGCGCGACACCGGCGACACCCCGCGCCGCGCGGCCGATCTGGCGGCGCACCGTGTCGAGATCCTCCGGTGCGACCCGGCTGCTGCTCACAGTTTCGGAGTCACTGTGCCGGAGCCGGAGCCGGCCCGGCGCCTGGCCGGTCGGCGACCTTGACGGACTGCCAGAGCTGGCCGTACCAGGGGTCACTCGCGTTCGCTCGCGGCGCAGGCGCGACAGCCGCGGACGGGGCCCCCCTGGCCGGTTCGGCGGGATCGACCACGGTGTAGGAACGGTCGCCCACCCGGACGAACTTCAGCCGCTCGCGGGCCTGCTGCTCCACGAAGGCGGGGTCCGTCCACTGGGCCTGCTCCTTCTGAAGTGCCTCGAGGTGCTGCCCCTGCTGGACGACCTTCGCCTGTATCGCACCGATCTCGGACTGCTGCCGCACCAGCGACCGTAGCGTCGGGACCAGGGTGACAGCGAGCATGACGACGATCGAGACGAGGATCGCCCCTCGCACCCACGCGGTGGAGGCCGGGCGCTCGGCGGGGGTCTCGGCCCGTGGTCGGGCCGATGTCCCCGGGCGCCGGGTGC
>JBPCOG010000390.1:0-4942 GCA_051000455.1 Lapillicoccus sp.
GGGCTGGAGTGACCGGACGGGGCTGGAGCCGCTACATCGCCGTCGGCGGCTCGTTCACCGCGGGCATGTGCGACGAGGACGCCGCCCGTCCCAGCGGGTATGCCGGGTACGCCGACCGGCTGGTGGCGCGCCTGACCCGGGACGCGCGATGGGCGCGGCGGTACGTCGCGCCGTGGGTGCGACGGCGCCTGCGCGGGGATCCCTCGAGTGACCGCCTAGAACCCAATCGACCCGGCGTGACCCGGTACGGCTGAGGAGCTGCTCACGCATGGACACCTTCGAGCTCTACGGCATCGACGCGCTGCTCACCGACGAGGAGCGCGCGATCCGGGACACGGTTCGCTCGTTCGGTGCCGCCCGGCTGCGGCCGCACGTGGCCGGGTGGTTCGAGTCGGCGACCGTGCCGGCCCGTGAGCTCGCCCTCGAGATGGGCGCGCTGGGGTTGCTGGGGATGCACCTCGAGGGCTACGGCTGCGCGGGGACGAACGCGGTCTCATACGGGCTGGCCTGCCTCGAGCTGGAGGCCGTCGACTCCGGGCTGCGCTCCCTCGTGTCGGTCCAGGGCTCGCTCGCGATGTTCGCGATCCACGCCTACGGCAGCGAGGAGCAGAAGCGGCAGTGGCTGCCGGCGATGGCGGCCGGCGAGGCGATCGGCTGCTTCGGGCTCACCGAGGCGGACTTCGGGTCCAACCCGGCAGGGATGCGCACGACCGCCCGCCGCGACGGGGCCGACTGGGTCCTCAACGGCACCAAGCTGTGGATCACCAACGGGTCGGTCGCCGACGTCGCGATCGTGTGGGCCCGCACGGACGAGCGGATCCGGGGCTTCGTCGTGCCCACGGCCACCCCGGGGTTCTCCAGCAACGAGATCGGCCGGAAGCTCTCGCTGCGGGCGAGCGTCACCGCGGAGCTCGTGCTACAGGACGTGCGGCTGCCCGCCGACGCCGTGCTTCCCGGCGTCGCCGGCCTGGCCGGACCGCTCGGCTGCCTCGACGAGGCCCGGTTCGGGATCATCTTCGGCTCCCTCGGTGCGGCGCGCGACTCCCTCGACACCGCGGTGGACTATGCCCGAAGCCGCCAGGTCTTCGGCCGACCGCTCGGCAGCTTCCAGCTGACGCAGAAGAAGCTGGCGGACATGGCCGTCGAGCTCGGCAACGGCATGCTCCTCGCCCTGCACCTCGGCCGGATCAAGGACTCGGGAGGGGTGAGCACCGAGCAGGTGAGCCTCGGCAAGCTCAACAACGTGCGCAAGAGCCTCGACATCGCCCGCGAGTGCCGGACCATCCTCGGCGCCAACGGGATCTCCCTGGACTACAGCCCGATCCGGCACGCGAGCAACCTCGAGTCGGTGCTCACCTACGAGGGGACGACCGAGGTCCACACGCTCGTCATCGGCCGGGCCCTGACCGGAGAGTCGGCCTTCGCCTGAGCGCGAGCCGCCCCGGCCGGCTGCCGCTTTCCGCAGAATCCCCTATATACTCTAGTTCATGCCGCAACTGCGGATCTCTGAGGCGGCGGCGCTCCTCAGCGTCTCGGACGACACCGTGCGCCGGATGGTGGACGCAAAGCGCCTGCATGCCACGAGGGACGCCTCGGGGCGGATGACCATCGACGGCGCCGAGCTCGCCGGCGTGGCCCAGGAGCTCGCGGGCCCCCCCGACGCCGGGGCGGTGGGCGACACCTCCGCGCGCAACCGGATGCGCGGCATCGTCACCCGGGTCGTCAAGGACACGGTGATGGCCCAGGTCGAGCTGCAGGCAGGTCCGTTCCGGATCGTCTCGCTGATGTCCCGGGAGGCCGTTGACGAGCTGGGGCTGGACGTCGGGTCGGTGGCGGTGGCGTCGATCAAGTCCACGCACGTCGTCGTCGGGGTGCCCGCGTGAGGCTGGGCGGCGGGAGGGTGGGCGCGGTGGGCACGGCCGGTGCGCTGGCCCTGGGCGCCTGCGGCTCCGCCGCTCCCGCGGCAGCGGGCCGGACCACGGTCACCGTCCTCGCCGCGGCGTCGCTGACGGAGTCCTTCCAGGTCATCGAGAAGGACTATGAGCGGAGCCACCCCGATGTCGACCTCCAGATCTCGTTCGCAGCCAGCTCGACGATCGTCCAGCAGGTGAGCGCGGGCGCCCCCGCCGATGTCGTCGCGCTCGCCGGCGAGTCCGCCGCGACGCCGCTGCCCAAGGACCTGCTGGCCAAGGGCGGGCGGGCGGTCATCGCCACCAACACCCTGGAGATCGGCGTGGCGCAGGGGAACCCGAGCGGGATCACGTCCCTCTCCGACCTGGGACGGCCGGGGCTGAAGGTGGTCCTCTGTGCCTCGAGCGTCCCGTGCGGGGCCGCCGCCGACGCCGCCCTCGACAGGGCCCGCGTCGCCGCCTCCGTCGTGTCGCGCGAGACCGACGTCAAGGCCACCCTGACCAAGGTTCGCCTCGGCGAGGCTGACGCCGCGGTGGTGTACCACTCCGACGTCGTGGGCGCGAGGGGCGCGGTGACCGGCATACCGGTCCCTGCGGAGGCCAACCAGACCCTGCGGTACCCGCTCATCTGGCTCAACACGAAGCCCACCACGACCGACTTCGCGGCCTACGTGTCCACTGAGGGACAGAAAGTGTTGCAGGACAACGGTTTCGGTATGCCGTGACCGGCGCCGCGCGCACGGGCGGTCGACCCTCGCGCCCTGTCTGGCTCCTGCTGCCGGCTTGCGTCGCCGTCGCGGTGGTGGTCATCCCCCTGCTCGCGCTCGGCGCCAGGGCGGACTGGCCCGCGATCCCGTCGCACCTGAGCACCTCGACCGCGCTGCCGGCGCTGCGGCTGTCGCTGCTGACGACCACCTGCACGGTGCTCATCTGCCTCGCCCTCGGCACCCCGCTCGCCTGGCTGATGGCCCGCTCCAGCAGCCGCGCGTCACCCTGGCTGCGCGCCGTGATCACCGTGCCGCTCGTCCTGCCGCCGGTTGTCGGCGGGGTGGCCCTGCTCATGGCGTGGGGGCGCAACGGCGTCCTCGGCGCCCCGGTCTTCCACGCGTTCGGGTTCAGCCTGCCGTTCACGCCACCGGCCGTCGTGGTGGCCGAGACGTTCGTCTCCCTGCCGTTCTACGTCATCGCCGTCGAGGCGGCGATGCGCGGGCTCGATCCGCGGCTCGACGGGATCGCGGCGACGCTCGGTGCCTCCGAGCTGCGGATCTTCGGGACGGTGGCGCTACCACTCGTCGCACCGGGCATCGCGAGCGGTGCGGCGCTCGCCTGGGCCCGCGCGCTCGGCGAGTTCGGTGCGACGATCACCTTCGCGGGCAACTTCACGGGTCGGACCCAGACGGCCCCCCTGGCCGTCTACGTTGCCCTGGAACAGGATCCGCAGACTGCCATCGCCATCAGCCTGCTCATGCTCGTGGTCAGCGTCGCCGTCCTCGGGGCGCTGCGCGGGCGGTGGCTGCGGTGACCGCCCTGCCCGGGGAGGCCGACGGCGGCCTCGACGCCCACGTGATGCTGAGGCACGGCACGCTGGACCTGGACATCACCCTCGCCGCGGGTCCCGGCGAGCTGGTCGCCGTCCTCGGGCCGAACGGCAGCGGCAAGACGACGGCGCTGCGGGTGCTCGCCGGGCTGCTGGCGCTCGACGCCGGGCACGTCAGCGTCGCGGGGTCGGTGTGGGACCGGGCCGGCTCGACGCGCCTGCCGCCACAGGCACGGCATACCGGGCTCGTCCTGGCCGACCACCTGCTGTTCCCGCACCTGAGCGCGCTGGACAACGTCGGCTTCGGGCCCCGGAGCCGCGGCGCGAGCCGCGCCGCGGCGCGAGCGCGGGCCAGGGAGGAGCTCGACCGCGTCGGGCTCGGTGACCGCGCCGGGGCGAGACCGGGAGAGCTCTCCTCCGGGCAGGCGCAGCGGGTCGCCCTGGCGCGCGCCCTCGCGACCGACCCCGTCCTGCTGCTTCTCGACGAGCCCCTCGCGGCGCTGGATCCGAGCACCCGTGCGCAGACCCGTGCCGACCTCGGCAACCGGCTGCGAGACTTCTTCGGCAGCACCGTGCTCGTCACCCACGACCCGCTCGACGCGCTCACGCTCGCCAGCCGCCTGGTCTTCCTCGATGCCGGGCGGGTGGTCCAGACTGGCTCGCCGGCCGAGATCGTCGCGCGGCCGCGCAGCCCGTACGTCGCCGAAGTCGTCGGCCTCAACCTGTATGCCGGGGACGCGACCGAAGAGGGGCCGGTGCGGCTCGGCCCCAGCCCGGACCACTGGGCCGCCGGCAGCCGGGACGTCGGGGGGGTCGAGGGCAGCCACGTCGGCGGGCGCCCCAACGTCCGCGGCGGCGGCCACGTCGGCGACAGCGGGCGACCCCACGTCGGCGGCGGCCACCGGGAGGGGCCCGGCGACGGCGCGGAGATCGTCACCTCCGAGGTGGTGCCAGGCCCGGTCTGGGTCACCGTCGCCCCGTCGGCGGTCTCCCTGTTCCCCGAGCGCCCGCACGGCTCGCCCCGCAACACGTGGCGGCTGCGGGTCCAGGACGTCCAGCTCAGCGGGCAGCGGGCCCGGGTCTCACTCCGCGGTCCCCTCGAGCTCGTGGCCGAGGTGACGACCGGGGCGGTCGCCGAGCTCGGACTCGGCGTCGGGGACGAGATCTGGGCCAGTGTCAAGGCGACCGAGGTCCGCGCCTACCCGCGCTGACCGCCACACCGCGCCCGTCGCAGGCAGGCGGCGACGGGCGCCCCGTCGGTCACTCGGCCCCCCGACCGTGCGTCCAGCATGTGGACGACACGGGCTACAGTGCGGGACATGCCCGCGCCCCGCCTCATGCCGGCCGAGGAGGCCCGGGACCTCATCGACCTGACGCGGGACATCTGCGCCGGCGAGCTCGCCCATCGGGTCGACGCAGCGGATGCGGCGGGTGAGTTCCCCCGCGAGACCTACCACCTGCTGGGCAAGGCGGGCCTGCTCTCGCTCCCCTACCC
>JBPCOG010000395.1:0-4737 GCA_051000455.1 Lapillicoccus sp.
GGGGGGCCCGTTCGTCGTCGTCGGCTACGACGCGCGGCACAACTCCGAGGTGTTCGCCCGGGACACCGCGGCCGTCGTCGTCGGCGCCGGTGGCCGCGCGGCGGTCCTGCCCTCCCCGCTGCCGACCCCCGTGCTCGCCTTCGCGATCCGGCACCTCGACGCCGACGCGGGGGTGATGGTCACCGCGAGCCACAACCCCGCCCGGGACAACGGGTACAAGGTCTATCTCGGCGACGGCGCCCAGATCGCGCCGCCGGACGACACCCGGATCGCCGCGCGCATCGCCGCGGTGCCCTCGGTGGCGGCCGTCCCCCGCGCCGGCGGCGGCTGGGAGACCCTCGGCGGGGACGTGCTGGAGGCCTACCTCGACGCGGTGGCCGGTGTGGTGGCCGCCGACAGCCCCCGCGACCTCGCCGTGGTCCACACCGCGCTGCACGGGGTGGGCGACGACACGGTGCGTGCCGCGTTCGAGCGGGCCGGCTTCGCCGCGCCCCGGGTCGTCCCGAGCCAGGCCCGCCCGGACCCGGACTTCCCCACCGTCCCCTTCCCGAACCCCGAGGAGGCGAAGACGATGGACGCGGCGCTGGAGCTGGCCAGTCGGGTGCGGCCCGACCTCGTCATCGCGACCGACCCCGATGCGGACCGCTGCGCCGCGGCGGTGCTGGACGGCGGCAGATGGCGGATGCTGCGCGGCGACGAGGTCGGCGTCCTGCTCGGCGCGCACCTGATCGCGCGCGGGGTGGCCGGGGGGGCGGTCTTCGCGAGCTCGATCGTGTCGTCCCGGCTGCTCGCCGCGGTCGCGGGCGCGGCCGGGGTTCGCCACGAGCAGACCCTGACCGGCTTCAAGTGGATCGCCCGGGTCCCCGGGCTGCGCTACGGGTACGAGGAGGCGCTCGGCTACTGCGTCGCCCCGGAGACGGTGCGCGACAAGGACGGGGTGAGCGCGGCCCTGCTGCTCGCCGAGCTCGCCGCGACGCTCAAGGCCCGGGGCAGGAGCCTGCTCGACCTGCTCGACGACCTCGCCGTCGCGCACGGCGTCCACGCCACCGACTCGTTCTCGGTCCGGGTCAGTGACCTCGGCCAGATCCCGTCCGTCATGGAGCGGCTGCGACGCAGCCCGCCGCCGCGGGTCGCCGGTTGCGCGGTGGCGGCCCTGGACGACCTCAGCACCGGTGACGGGGGCCTGCCGCCCACCGAGGGAGTGCGGCTGCTGCTCGCGGACGGCTCACGGGTCATCGTCCGGCCGTCCGGGACGGAGCCGAAGATCAAGGTCTACCTCGAGGTCGTCATGCCGGTGACCCACGCCGCGGCGCTCCCCGGCTGCCGCGCCACCGCCGACCGGCGGCTCGAGGCTCTCCGGGCGGATCTGCAGTCCCTCACCCGGGCCTGACCCGGGGGCAGGCCCACCTCGCCCGCGGACGCGGGGCCGGCCGGTCCGCCCGCGAATCCGTGCGACCTTCCGACCAGATCCGCCCGCCCCGGCCCGTCCCACCGCGAATCCGTGCGACCTTCCGACCAGATCCGCCCGCCCCGGTCCGTCCCACCGCGAATCTGTGCGACCTTCCGACCAGATCCGCCCGCCCGGGCGAATCCCTCAGAGAGCCGTCCCCGCGAGGATGAGGGCGGCCGGGACGAGCAGCGCAAGGACGTCCGGCACATCCCACGCCCGGGCCACCTCGGGTCGGTCCACCCCCGCGATCTCGCCGGACGCCGCGGCCTCTTGCCATTCCTCGCGCGCTGCCTCGATGAGCTCGGCGGCGCTGAACGCTGTGACACCCCGTTCCGGCCTCGGACCGCTGGCGGCGTCCTCGGCCAGCCGCTGGCCGAGCGCCGACCCGATGCCAAACGCCCCGCCGCCGCCCCTGGGCCGCTCGATGTGCGAGGAGATGGCCCAGACGGAGTAGGCCCTGCCGCCGGCGTAGACCTCGAGGTTCCACCGGGCCGATACGTCCTCGACCAGTGCCCAGGGGATCGTCGTGCGACGCAACGGGTTGCCGAGGTGGACCCCGGCGAGGCTGAGGGCGACGTTGGGACGCACGAAGAGCACCCACCCGATCGCGATGCCGAGGAGCATGACACCGACGAAGCTCAGGTGCAGCGGGGGGTTGAGCAGGCTGATGACCAGCAGTCCGGCGCAGCACGTCATCGCGATCACCCCGAGGACCACGGAGCCGCGCTGGCGAAGCGTGTGGACGGGCGAGACGTGGGTCGGAGTGCTCATGGCGCTGCGCGATCTGTCGGGGTCGGGGCGCTCGTGCCCGGCACCCGGGCACGAGCAGCATCATGCCACGGGCCCCCCTGCCCCAGCACGGCCCCAGCACGGCCCACCCGGGTCCAAAGCACCGCCTCCGGTGCCCCCAAGGCGGACCCGGGGCCGAACCACCGTCTCTTGGCTCAGGCCGACGCGGTGCGCCCGCCCGGTCCCGCGCGGCCGGGCATAGACTCCCCTGGTGACCTCCACCGTCGTCAGGGCCGACGCCACCGCGCAGGCGCGGGACGTGCTGGGGGTCAGCCGACTCACGAACGCCTCGCTGGCGACCTGGCTGCGCGGCCTCCCGGGGGTCGACGAGGTCGGTTGCGACGCCAGGGCCGCCTCGCTCGGCACCCGCTCGATCAAGACCACGGCCAAGGCGTGGGCCATCGACACCGCCATCTCGATGATCGACCTGACGACGCTCGAGGGCGCTGACACCCTCGGCAAGGTCCGCTCGCTCTGCGCCAAGGCCCTCGTGCCGGACCCCAGCGACCCGACGACCCCCCGTCCGGCGGCGGTCTGCGTCTACGGGGACCTGGCGGGGGCGGCCCGCGAGGCGCTGGGGACCAGCGCCGTCCACGTCGCCGCCGTGGCCACGGCCTTCCCCTCAGGACGGGCGAGTATGCCGGTCAAGCTCGCCGACACCCGGGACGCGGTCCGGGCCGGGGCGGACGAGGTCGACATGGTCATCGACCGGGGGGCCTTCCTCTCCGGCAACTACCTGCAGGTGTTCGACGAGATCGCCGCTGTCAAGCTCGCCTGCGGCGCTCAGCCCGGAGCGGACGGGGCACCCGGGGCGCACCTGAAGGTGATCCTCGAGACCGGGGAGCTGGGGACCTACGACAACGTGCGCCGAGCGTCGTACCTCGCCATGCTCGCGGGCGGTGACTTCATCAAGACCTCCACCGGCAAGGTGGCGCCCGCGGCGACGCTGCCGGTCACTCTCGTCATGCTCGAGGCCGTCCGGGACTGGCGCGAGCTGACCGGGGTGCAGGTCGGGGTGAAGCCGGCTGGCGGCATCCGGACCAGCAAGGACGCCCTGAAGTACCTCGTCATGGTGGGCGAGGTCGCCGGTGACGACTGGCTGGACCCCCTCTGGTTCCGTTTCGGCGCCTCGACGCTGCTCAACGACCTCCTCCTGCAGCGGCAGAAGCTCTCCACCGGCGCCTACTCGGGCGCCGACTACGTGACGTTCGACTGAGCACCGAGGACGCCCAGATGGCCAAGTTCGAGTACGCGCCGGCGCCCGAGTCGCGCTCGGTCGTCGACATCCGCTCCTCCTATGGGCTGTTCATCGGCGGGGAGTTCGTCGACGGCCTCGGGGACGCGTCCTTCAAGACGGTGAGCCCGGCCACCGAGGAGGTCCTCGCCGACATCACGCAGGCCGGTCCCGCCGACGTCGACCGGGCGGTCACCGCGGCCCGCACGGCATACCGGGGGGTGTGGGGGCGGATGTCCGGCGCCGACCGTGGGAAGTACCTGTTCCGGATCGCCCGCATCATGCAGGAGCGCGCCCGCGAGCTCGCCGTGCTGGAGACGATCGACAACGGCAAGCCCATCAAGGAGTCCCGGGACGTCGACGTCCCGCTCGCGGCGGCGCACTTCTTCTACCACGCGGGGTGGGCGGACAAGCTGGAGTTCGCCGGCCTCGCCGGTGGGAGCTCGGCCCCTCGGCCGGTCGGCGTCGTCGGGCAGGTGATCCCGTGGAACTTCCCGCTGCTGATGCTCGCGTGGAAGATCGCCCCGGCGCTGGCGTGCGGCAACACCGTTGTGCTCAAGCCGGCGGAGACCACCCCGCTGACGGCGCTGTTGTTCGCCGAGATCTGCCAGCAGGCCGACCTGCCGCCCGGCGTGGTCAACATCATCACTGGCGCGGGTGAGACCGGCCGGGCCCTCGTCGAGCACCCGGACGTGGACAAGATCGCCTTCACCGGCTCGACCGAGGTCGGCAAGGCGATCGCGAGGTCCATCGCGGGCACCCGGAAGCGGGCGACCCTGGAGCTCGGCGGCAAGGCGGCGAACATCATCTTCGACGACGCGGCGGTCGACCAGGCGGTCGAGGGCATCGTCAACGGGATCTTCTTCAACCAGGGCCACGTCTGCTGCGCCGGGTCCCGGGTACTCGTGCAGGAGTCCGTGCACGAGCAGGTGGTCGGCAGGCTCAAGCGGCGCCTGACGACGATCCGGGTCGGTGACCCGCTCGACAAGAACACCGACCTCGGGGCCATCAACTCCGCCGAGCAGCTCGAGCGGATCCGCACCCTCTCGGGGGTCGGCGAGGCCGAGGGCGCCGAGCGGTGGAGCCCACCGTGCGAGCTGCCGAGCAAGGGGTTCTGGTTCCCGCCGACGGTGTTCACGGGCGTGAGCCAGAGCCACCGGATCGCCCGCGAGGAGGTCTTCGGCCCGGTCGTGTCGGTGCTGACCTTCCGCACGCCCGCAGAGGCGGTCGCCAAGGCGAACAACACCCCCTACGGGCTCAGCGC
>JBPCOG010000353.1:0-4798 GCA_051000455.1 Lapillicoccus sp.
TGAGCATCTCACCGACGAGCCAGACGTGGTGCTCGACCATCCGGGTCAGCAGGTCCATGGGACTCACCTTTCGCTGGGCCGGCAGCCGAAGACTGCCGGGTGGGTGGAAGTGGATGTCGCTGGGCCCATCGATGCGGGTGGTGGTCGGCCGGGCTCGCCACACGCTCGGCGTGAGCCCGTAGCCCCGGGTGAACGCCCGGGTGAACGCCTCGTGGGAGCCGTAGCCCGCCTCGACGGCCACGTCGAGGATGCTCCGGCGGGTCGTCAGGAGCCGGTATGCCGCCCGCTCGAGCAGCACCCGGCGCCGCAGCGCGTGGGGCGGCTCGCCGGCGACGGCCGACACCATCCGGTCGAGGTGGAACCGCGACAGGTGCAGACGCGCAGCCAGAGCGGCACCGTCGGCCTCGTGGTCGTCCAGCGCATCGGCGAGGACGCCCACGAAGGCGGCGAAGGTGTCGGTTGCTGTGGTCATGTCACCCATCCTCGACAGGCGCGCAGCAGCCGGCTTGATCGCTCTTGCGCAGTCCGCGCCGAGCCTGTCACAGGACGAGGGCAACCGACCGGCCGCACCGGAAAGCGGGGTGAACCGCATACCAGGCGCTCGGTATCCTTCGGGGGTCCCGCCCGACCGCCGGAGGAGAGCCCGTGGTGCTGCGCATGTCGACCCTGTTCCTGCGAACGCTGCGCGAGGACCCGGCCGACGCCGATGTGCCGAGCCACCGGCTGCTCGTCCGGGCGGGCTACATCCGCCGGGTCAGCCCGGGGGTCTACACGTGGCTGCCGCTGGGGCTGCGGGTGCTGCGCAAGGTCGAGGCGGTCGTCCGCGAGGAGATGGACGCGATCGGCTCCCAGGAGCTGCTCTTCCCCGCGCTGCTGCCGCGCGAGCCGTTCGACGTCACCGGCCGGTGGACCCAGTACGGCCCCAACATCTTCCGGCTGAGGGACCGCAAGGACGGCGACTACCTCCTCGGCCCGACACACGAGGAGATGTTCACCCTCGCGGTCAAGGACATGTACTCCTCCTACAAGGACCTCCCGCTGTCGATCTACCAGATCCAGACGAAGTTCCGCGACGAGGCCCGGCCCCGGGCGGGCCTGCTGCGCGGGCGGGAGTTCGTCATGAAGGACTCGTACTCCTTCGACGTCGACGACGCGGGGCTGCAGAAGGCGTACGACAGCCACCGCGAGGCGTACGTGCGGATCTTCGACCGGCTCGGCTTCGACTACGTCATCGTCGCCGCGATGGCGGGCGCGATGGGCGGGAGCAGGTCCGAGGAGTTCCTCGCCACCGCGGAGCACGGCGAGGACACCTACGTGCGCTGCCCCAGCTGCGGGTATGCCGCGAACGTCGAGGCCGTGAAGGTGCCGGTCCCCCCGGAGCAGGACTGGACGGACGCGCCCCCCGCACACGTCGAGGACACGCCGGACACCCCCACCATCGACTCGCTCGTGGCCCACCTCAACGCCCATCTGCCCCGCCCGGACCGTCCGTGGACGGCCGCCGACACGCTGAAGAACGTCGTCGTCACGGTGACCCACCCCGACGGCAGGAGCGAGGTGCTGGCGGTCGGGGTGCCCGGTGACCGGGCGGTGGACGAGAAGCGGCTCGCTGCCCAGCTCGACCCGGCGGAGGCCACGATCTTCGACGACTTCGCCGCCCTGCCCGCCCTCGTCAGGGGCTACATCGGGCCGCAGGCGCTCGGGTCGGGCAAGGAGGCGGGGGTGCGCTACCTCGTCGACCCCAGGGTCGTCCCCGGGACCAGATGGGTGACCGGCGCCGACGTCCCGGGCCACCACGTCGTCGACCTCGTGGCCGGCCGGGACTTCACGCCGGACGGCACCATCGAGGCCGCCGAGGTCCGCGCGGGCGACCCCTGCCCCAGCTGCGGGCACGGGCTGGTCGCGGCCCGGGGCATCGAGATGGGCCACATCTTCCAGCTCGGCACGAAGTACTCCGAGTCTCTCGGGCTCAGGGTGCTCGACGAGCACGGCCGGCTCGTCACCGTGACGATGGGCTCCTACGGCGTCGGGGTGTCGCGGGCCGTCGCCTGCGTGGCCGAGGGCAACCACGACGAGCTCGGCCTCGTCTGGCCGCGCGAGGTCAGCCCCGCCGACGTCCACGTCCTCGCCACCGGCAAGGGCGACGACGTCCACCTCAAGGCCCAGGAGCTCGCTGCCGCCCTCGAGGACGAGGGGCTCGAGGTGCTCCTCGACGACCGCCGGTCCGCCAGCCCGGGTGTCAAGTTCAAGGACTCGGAGCTCATCGGCATCCCGACGATCCTCGTCGTCGGGCGCGGGCTCGCCGACGGCATGGTGGAGATCAAGGACCGGCGCACCGGCCAGCGACGCGAGGTCGGTGTCGGCGAGGCGGTCCACGCAGTGCTCGCCGAGGTGTGTCCCCCGGTGCGCGGCGGGGCCGCCCCCGCCTCATGAGCGCCGCGGACGCCGGCGTTGCGCCACCACCCGCGACCCGGCCGGTTGCGGCCGTCATCTTCGACTGGGGCGGCACGCTGACCCCCTGGCACGACGTCGACCTGCGGGCGCAGTGGCGGGTCTTCGCCGAGGAGTCGGACCTCACCGACGACGAGACGGCCGAGCTCGCGTCGCGCATCCACGCGGCGGAGGAGGCGGGCTGGCGCCGCGGCCGCGAGGGCTTCGCGTCCGCCCGGATCGAGGAGATCCTCGCCGAGGCCGGGGTGGTGGCCGACGACCCGCGCGCCCTGGCGGGGCTCACGGCATACCGGACGTTCTGGGAGCCGCACACCCTCACCGACCCGCAGGTCCGCCCACTCTGGGAAGCCTTGCGTGAGAGGGGAATCCGCATCGGCGTCCTGTCGAACACGATCTGGTCGCGCGACTACCACCGAGACGTGTTCGACCGCGACGGCGTGCTCGATCTCATCGACGCCGACGTGTACTCCAGCGAGACCCCGTGGGTCAAGCCCGCCCGCGAGATCTTCCTCGCGGCGGCCGCGGCCCTCGGCGTCGAGGCCGCCGCGTGCGTCTACGTCGGTGACCGCTCCTACGAGGACGTGCACGGGCCCCAGTCGGCCGGGATGCGCGCGATCTGGGTGCCCCACTCGACGATCCCCGCCAGCCAGCAGGTCTCCCACGACGCGACACCCGACGCGGTCGTCCAGGACCTGGCCGAGATCCTCGAGGTCGTCGAGCGCTGGCAGTCCCGGTGAGCGACCCCGCCGCCACGACGCTGGTCCTCATGGGGGCCGCCGCCTTCCTTGCCGGCTGGGTCGACGCCGTGGTCGGCGGCGGTGGTCTCATCCAGCTGCCCGCGCTGTTGCTCGGCTTCCCGGGCGCCTCGCCGGCCCAGCTGCTCGCGACGAACAAGCTCGGATCCATCTTCGGCACCGCGACGAGCTCGCTGACGTACTACCGGCGGGTCCGGCCGGACCTGCGGACGGCACTGCCGATGGCGGCAGTCGCCTACGTCGGGGCCATCGGCGGGGCCCTCATCGGACTGCACATCCCCAAGAGCGCCTTCAACCCGATCATCCTCGTCCTGCTCGTCGCCGTGGGGGCGTACACGCTGCTCAACCCCGCCCTCGGCATGGTGACCCGGCTGCGGTGGGCGGGCCGCCGGCACACGGTGACGGCCGCCGCGGTGGGGTTCCTCATCGGGGTGTATGACGGCGCCCTCGGGCCCGGGACGGGGTCGTTCCTCGTCTTCGCGCTCGTGGGACTGATGGGCTACGCCTTCCTCGAGGCGAGCGCCAAGGCCAAGATCGCGAACTTCGCCACCAACCTCGGGGCGCTCACGGTGTTCGCCCCGCAGGGGCTGGTCATGGTCAAGGTCGGTCTCGTCATCGCCGTGATGAACCTCGTCGGCTCGTATGCCGGCGCCCGCACCGCCGTCGCCCGCGGCAGCGGCTTCGTCCGCGTCGTCTTCGTGCTCGTCGTGTCGGCCTTCATCGTGCGGATCGGTGGCTCGCTGCTCGGGGCCTGGAGCTGACCCGACGGGCCTCGCGCCGTGCCGCCGAGCTCAGCGCAGAGCGGCGGCGAGGGCCTGCGGGCTCACCACGGGACGGTCGCAGACGAAGCCCCGGCAGACGTACGCCGCCGGGCCGCCGTCGACGAGCGGGCGGTCCGCAAGCAGGGGTATGCCGGGTGCGTCGGGCTCGCCGTGGGCCAGCACCAACCCGGGGGAGAGTCTCTCGCGAGTGACGGCCACCAGCGCCGCGGCGTCCTCCCCGGTGCCGACGACGGCGACCTGCAGCGGTCCGGCCGCCAGCGCCTCGGCGACGGCAAGGGTCCAGCCGGCGAAGCGTGGGTCCGTGGTGGCCACCGAGCCCGACGCGTCGACGGCCGCGACCGCCGCGTCGAGGTGGCGGCTCGACCCCGTCAGCGCGCCGTAGGTGAGCAGGGCCCCGGCGAGGGCGGACTGCCCGGACGGCTCCGCGTTGTCCGAGCCGCCCCGAGGGCGCGCGAAGAGCGGTTCCGCGTCGTCGGCCGTGTCGTGGAAGCCGCCGTCGGGGGCCCGGAAGCGGCCCAGTGCCGTGTCGAGCAGGCCACCCGCGGCGGTGAGCCAGCGCGGCTCCATCGTCGCCTGGTGCAGCGCGAGCAGTCCCTCGGCGAGGTTGCCGTGGTCGTCGGCGACCGCCATCGCCAGGCCGACCCGGCCGTGCCGGGAGGAGCGGCGCAGCCGCCCGTCCACGACATGCGTCTCGAGCAGGAACGCCGCGCAGCGGCGAGCGGCGTCGAGGTAGCGCCGCTCGCCGAGCACCACCCCGGCCTCGGCGAGCGCGGCGACGGCCAGGCCGTTCCAGGACGTGACGACCTTGTC
>JBPCOG010000185.1:0-1855 GCA_051000455.1 Lapillicoccus sp.
GCAGGCGACCGTACAGCGCCGGTGCGCTCGTGTCGGCGATGACCGCGCGGCGGACCCGGTGGGTGCGCCCCGCGGCGGTGTGAACGGAGTGCGCGCGCCCGGACCGGACGTCGATGGCCACTGCTGCCTCTCCCGTGGTGACCCTCACGCCGGCCTGCCGGGCGCGGGACCCCAGCGCCTCGGCAAGACGGCCGGAACCCCCTCTCGGTGAGGGGAAGCCCACGTCCTGGGCCAACATGGCCAGGAGCCACCCGAAGACGCCGCTGCCGGGCGCGTCCGGGGGGACGTCCGCGTGCATGGCGTTGCCTGCCAGGAGCATCCGTCCGCGTTCGCCGCGGAAGGCCTCCTCGCCCATCCGGGTCGTCGACAGCAGGAGGAACCGCACGAGGCGGGCCAGGTCCGTGGGCCCCACCGCCCGGGCCAGCTTTGCCCCCGGCCCGATGGGCGGCCACCGGGTGAGCAGGCTCTCGACGAAGGGAGCCCTTATCCGCTGCCATTCCGCGACCAGGTCGAGCCACGCGCGCCCGTCGGCGGAGTGCTCCTCGGCCAGGTGCGCGGCGGTCACATCGGGGTCCCGGTGGATGACGGCCCCCTCGGGGTCGTGGGGGGAGCCGGCGTGCGCGACGACGACGTCCGAGCGGCACCACCGCAGCCCGTGGTCCTCCAGGCCCAGCGCCCGCAGCACCGGCGACGCGACCGCGAGCGGGTGACAGGCGCTGAACTCGTCCATCACCCAGCCGTCGCGGTTGACGGAGGCGATCGCCCCGCCGACCTGGTCCCGCGCCTCGAGCAGCACGACGTCCCAGCCGGCGTCGGCGAGGGCCGTTGCTGCCACGAGGCCGTGGTGGCCCCCGCCGATGACGACCGCGTCGACGCTCTCCGGCGCGCGGGGGGAGGTGGTGCTCACCCCGCCATCGTCGCGCATGCGCAGTCCACCCGGCACTGCGGGGCCCGCCGCGCCCGTCCCGTCCGGTCAGCGCAGCTGGTCCGCGGCGCGTCTGGCGATCCGCACCAGGTCCGCCACCGGCCCGGTGGGACGTGCCGGTGGCCGCCAGACCGCCCGGAGCCGGCGACGTATCGGAGCACCCTCGAGCGCGACGGCCACCAGTTCGCCGGTGCGCACGGAGCCGGCGACCGCGAGCTCGCTGAGCACGGCGGGCCCGAGTCCGGACGCGGCGCTGATCTTGACGGCCGCGTTGCTCGACAGCTCGAGCTCGGGCGGGACGGGTGCCAGACCGTTGCGGGCCAGGACGCGCTCGAGGGTCTCGCGGGTGCCGGACCTAGCCTCCCGGACGATGAGGGGAGTGGCGGCCAGCTCCGTCAACCCCAGCGGCTGGCGGCGGCGTGCCCACGCGTGTCCGGGGTGGACCACGACCAGCAGCTGGTCGCGGCCCACGCTCGTGGAGTGGACGGTGCGCGGGACCGACGGCGACTCGACGAAGCCGAGGTCGGCCCGCCCCTGCACGACCGCCTCGACGACCTCGATCGAGTTGGCCACGTGCAGCCGCACCATCGACCCCGGTGACTCGCGACGCAGCTCACCCAGCCAGGAGGGCACGAGGTACTCCGCCACCGTCATGCTGGCGCTGACCCTGAGGTGGGACCGCCGTCCCGCTCCCAGCGCCCGCCCGCCCTCGACCACCCGTTCGACGCTCTCCAGCGCCTCCCGCGCCCACTCGACGACGACGGTGCCCTCCGTGGTGAGGCTCGAGCCGGTCGGGGTGCGCACGACGAGGGCGATCCCGAGCTGACGCTCCAGGCGGGCGAGGCAGCGGCTCACGTTGGGCTGGGCCATCCCCAGTAGCCGCCCGGCAGCCCCGAGGCTGCCCTGTCCGGCGACCGCCACGAGGATCTC
>JBPCOG010000433.1:0-9682 GCA_051000455.1 Lapillicoccus sp.
CAGGCTCGAGTGGCCGCCGGACACGAGCAGCGCGACGACCGGCTCCGGCAGCGCTCCGTGCTCGACGACGTCGACGGCGACGTGGGCAGCGAGGTGGTTGACGCCGTAGATCGGGACGCCGAGCGCCACCGCGAGGGACTTGGCCGCCGCCACACCGACGAGCAGCGCTCCCGCGAGGCCAGGCCCAGCGGTCACGGCGACCGCGTCGAGTTCCGCCAGGCGCACCCCGGCCTGGCCGCAGGCGCGCTCGATCGTCGGCACCATCGACTCGAGGTGGGCCCGGCTCGCGACCTCGGGGACCACGCCCCCGAAGCGCGCGTGCTCGTCGACGCTGCTCGCCACCGCGTCGGCGAGCAGCCGCCGGCCCCGGACGATCCCGACACCCGTCTCGTCGCACGACGTCTCGATCCCGAGAACGAGCGGCCCGTCGCTCATGTCGCCTCGACCCGGCGGCGAAGGACGAGCGCGTCCACCCCGCCGGGCTGGTAGTAGCCGCGCCGCACCGCCACCCGGGCGAAGCCGTGGTGCGCATACAGGGCCAGGGCGGGCGCGTTGTCCGCGCGCACCTCCAGCATCAGCGACCCGGCGCCGCGGGCGCGGGCCCGCGCGACGAGCTCGGTGACGAGCCCTGCCCCGAGGCCCCGGCCCTGCATGCGGGGAGCGACGGCGAGGGTCATGACGTCGGCGACCTCGCCGAGCACGTCGAGGCCGGCGTACCCGACGATCGTCGCGGGGGCGTCGTCGTCGAGGACGACGAGGTAGTCCCGACGTGGTCGGGCGGCGAGCTCGGCCCACCACGTGGGCTCCGGCCACGCGTCGGGCCCGAAGAGCACCAGGTCGAGCTTCGCGAGGGTCGGGATGTCCCGCCAGGTCGTCTCGCGAACCCTCACCCGACGCCCTGCCTCTCGGCCCGCGCTGCCGTCGGCACTGCGTCCGGCCGGCGCAGGTAGAACGGCTCGCGCCCGTCGAGCGGCTCACCGCTGGCGAGCCGGCGCACCACGAGGTCCGCCAGGTATGCCGCGGACACGTCGAGGGGCAGGGCTCCGGCTCCCAGCGCGGCGGGATGCAGCCGGGGCCCGCGGCCTACGACCACGGCGGACGCCAGCTCGTCGGCGACCGAGGCAGGTGCCGCCACCCTCGGGTCGGTGAGCCGGGCCGTCCCGGAAGGGGATACGGCATAACGGGCCCAGTAGACCTCCTTGCGCCGCGCGTCGGTGGCCACGACGAGCGGAACACCGTCGCGGGCCGACCCCTGCCGCCACGCCTGGTGGGCGAGCGCATCGAGGCTGCACACGCCGTGCAGCCGGGCACCGACGGCGAGCGCGAGGGTGCGCGCGGTGACAACGCCGACCCGCAGCCCGGTGAAGGGGCCCGGTCCCAGCCCGCAGACGACGTCCGTCACCTGACGGGCCTCCCGGGCCGCGTCCCCGAGGACCCGGGCGACCCCCGGGGCCAGGTGCTCGGCGTGACCGCGGGCGTCCAGCGTCGTCGCCTCGGCGAGCACGGTCGCCCCGTCGTGCAGCGCCACGGTGATCGCGGTCGTCGAGGTGTCGATGGCCAGCAGGAGCACGGCCTCAGGTTATCGGGGCACGGTCCGCGAGTCCGTCGAGGTCCCGGCACCCGGCCGGGCTGGTCCAGCGCTCACCCACCCCCGTCAGCGTGAGCCGCCGCGACGTCCGCCCACTGATCGTCAGCTCGAGGCGGTTCGCGCTCAGCCGTTCCGCCATCCCCCGCCCCCACTCCACCACGGTCACGCAGTCCTCGAGGGCCGCGTCGAGATCGAGGTCGTCCAGCTCGACCGCGGCGCCGAGCCGGTAGGCGTCGACGTGCACGAGGGCTGGGCCGCCGACGAGGGAGGGATGCACCCGCGCGATGACGAACGTCGGCGAGGTGACCGGCCCCCGGACGCCGAGACCGGCACCGATGCCCTGGGTGACGGTGGTCTTGCCGGCCCCCAGCTCCCCGCTGAGCACGAGCACGTCCCCGGCCCTCAGCAGGTGGCCGAGGTCCTTCCCGAAGTCCCGGGCCGCCTCGGCGGTGGGCAGACCGACGTCACGAGGCATGTCGCCCGGTGGGCCTCGCGACCGGGGTGACCACCCGTCGCACGTGCGGCTTGCGGGTGACCTCGCCGTCGCGCCCGCGGGCACCGACCGACCTCTCGAAGAGGGCCTCGAGCTGCTCCGTGAGCAGGTCCGGGTGCTCGAGCATGATGACATGGCCGGCGTCGCGGATGATGACGTGCTCCGCTCCCGGGATGAGCCGCACGATCGCCTCGCTGTGCTCCGGCGGGGTCAGCAGGTCCTCCGTCCCGTTGAAGACGAGGGTGTCCACCCCCACGAAGTGGCGCAGTACCGCGGTCTTGTCGTACGCGTCGAAGGTGGGGGCGAAGTCGGCCATCACCTGCAGGTCGGTCCCCATGATCATCCTCGCGGTCAGCCGCACGATGCTGCGCGGCACCGGCGACGCGAAGGAGTAGCGCTCGACGAGGAACTCCTCGAGGTCCGTGTTCGCCCGGATGACCGACCTGACGAGCTCGGGTCGCTTCGCGAGCTGGGCGAACACGCCGGGGCCGAGCCTCTCGATGAGCAGCTTGGCGGCTGCCGTCGCGAAGCCCATCCTGGCCAACGGCATCCCGCCCGCCGACGTCGACACGCACCCGAAGGCGACGACCCGGCCGGTGACCAGGTCGGCGTGGTGCTCCCCGAGCGCGATGGTCGCCATCCCGCCCATGGAGTGCCCGACAAGCGCGAGGGCGCCGTCGGGGGCGACCGCCTCGATCACCCTGAAGAGGTCCTCCCCGAGCTGGTCGATGGTGCAGGACTCGCGGGAGCCGCGCCCGGAGCGGCCGTGCCCCCGCTGGTCCCAGACGACGACGCGGTAGCCGGCCCGGCGCAGGGCCCGCCGCTGCAGGACCCAGCACTCGGAGGTGAGGCAGTACCCGTGGGTGAACACGACCGTGGGCGTGGGGACTCCCGGGCCGTTGGTTGCGTCGCCCGGGGCCGGCTCGTCCACCTCGACGTGCAGCGGCACGCCGTCGTCAGCGATGACGACGAGCTCCACGTCGGGCCGCTGTAGGTAGGTGTCCGACGGTTCGAGGGCGCCTCCCCGCGTCCGTCGGACCCGGTCCACGGCGACCCCGGCGGCCGTCACCACCCCGGCCGTGGCCAGCGCCGCGCCGAGCCCGATCAGCCCGCGCTTGCTGGACCCGCTCATGCGCTGCCACCCGTCCCGCCGACGTGGACGCGCTGCACCCGGGGACCGATCCGGGTGACGATCTCGTAGCTGATCGTGCCGGTCGCCTCCGCCCAGTCCTGCGCGGACGGGGCCCCGTCCCCCGGCCTGCCGAAGAGAACGACCTCGTCACCGGACTGCGCCGTGCTCTCCGGACCGAGGTCGAGCACGAACTGGTCCATGCAGACGCGTCCAGCGACGCGGTGCAGGGTGCCGCGCGCCCGTACCGGGCCGACGTTCGAGGCGTTGCGCGGGACGCCGTCTGCGTAGCCGAGGGGCACGAGACCGAGGACCGTGTCGGTGGCCGTCGTGTACTGGTGCCCGTAGCTGACCCCCTGCCCGGCGGGGACCCGCTTGACGTTGGCCAGCCGCGCCGTCAGCGTCATGGCCGGGGTCAGCCCGAACCCGTCCGCGTCCCGCAGGTCCGGGACCGGGGAGAGCCCGTAGACGGCGATGCCGGGACGGACGAGGTCGAAGTGGGAGGACGGGTTCGTCAGTGTCGCAGCAGAGTTCGCCAGATGCCGGACCTCCGGGCGCCCCCCGGCCCGCTCCAGCGCCCGGACCGCCTCGACGAAGCCCTCCTGCTGCCGCCGGACGGTGGGGTGCCCCGGTGCGTCGGCGTAGGCGAAGTGCGACCACACCCCGACCACCGCCACCACCCCCTCCGCCTCGAGTGCCCGTGCCGCCCTGACGAGGTCGGCGAAGTCGTTGCCGTAGGCACCGTTGCGGCCGAGACCAGTGTCGACCTTGAGGTGGATCCGGGCTGTGCGCCCCGTCGCCCGCGCTGCTGCGGCGACCTCACGGAGCGCCCACGCCGACGAGACCGAGATGTCGATGTCGTGGGTCAGTGCAGCGCCGAAGTCCGTCCCCGGCACGTGCAGCCAGGACAGCAGGCGGCCACCGATCCCGTTCTGCCGCAATGAGATCGCCTCGCCGAGCTGGGCCACGCCGAGCCATTCCGCGCCTCCGGCCCTGGCGGAGCGGGCAGTGGGCAGCAGGCCGTGCCCATAGCCGTCCGCCTTGACGACGGCCATCAGCTGCGCGGTGGGGGCGTGCGCGGCCAGGCGCCTCACGTTCGCCTCGATGGCGTCGAGGTCGACCCGGGCAGTCGCCGGCACGCCGGTGGGGGGGTCAGCAGTCATGAGGGTTGCAGTTTTCCACCCGGGTCGGCCCGTTGCTCGCGGGGGGTTACCGGCGCGCCAGCAGGGCCGCCACCGCAGCGGGTATGCCGTGGGCCAGGTCCCGTGCGCGCACCGGGCCCCCCGGGTTGGTCCGGTCGGCAGCGACACCGTGGACCAGGGCCCCGACGGAGCCGGCGTCGACCGGGTCCAGTCCTGCCGCGAGCAGGGTCCCGATGACCCCGCCGAGGACGTCTCCCGCGCCGGCGGTCGCCAGCCAGGCCGGGGCGTCCGCCTGCGATCGGATGGCCCGGTGCGATGACGGGGGCGGCACGACGAGGGTGTTCCACCCCTTGAGCAGCACGGTTGCCCCGGTGCGGTCCGCGGCCTCCCGGGCGTGGCGCAGCGGCTCCCGGGTCACCTCCGCCCGGGTCACCTCCTGCTCACCGAGCCGGGTGAGCAGGTCGGCGAGCTCCCCGGCGTGCGGCGTCAGCAGGGTCGGCGCAGCCCGCGGGCCGACCAGCGCCAGGGCGCCCGCGTCGGCGAGCACCGGCAGGTCACTGGCGAGCGCGGCCTCGACCCGCCGGCGCTGCTCGACCCCGTCGCCGGAGTCGTCCGTCGGGTCCCACCCGGATCCGACAACCCACGCCTGGACGCGGCCGTCGGTGGTGACGGCCTCGGGCGCGTGCAGGTGGACCAGGGGGTGGACGGCCGCCGGCCCGAGGAAGCGGACCATCCCGGGCCCTGCGCCGAGACAGCCCAGCACGCTGAGCACGCCGGCGCCGGGGTAGGTGAGCGACCCTGCGACGATCCCCACGACACCGCGGGAGTACTTGTCGTCACCGGCTGCCGGGACGGGCCAGAGCCGCGCGACGTCGTCATGGGTCAACCGCTCGACCGCCGGTCGGTAGGGAGTCACGTCGAGACCGATGTCGATGACGGTGAGCCGGCCCACCGCCGGCTCCGTCACGGGCAGCAGGTGGACCGGCTTGGGTGCCGCGAAGGTCACCGTCTCGTCGGCGAACACCGAGCTGTCGGAATGCTGCTCCCCGGACGGGTCGGTGCCGCTCGGCAGGTCGACCGCGATGACCCAGGCACCCGGGGGGACGGCGTCCACCCACCGGCGGCCCTCGCCGGACAGCCCCGGACGGCCCCCGATGCCGGTGATCCCGTCGAGGACGAGGTCCGCCCCCTCGAGCAGGGAGCGCCAGCGCGGGTCGTCGGCGCCGAGCACCGTCGCCCCTGACTCCACCGCGGCCCGTCGGGACCCCTCGTGCACTCCCGCAGCGGCGGTGACCGCGGTGGCGGTGAAACCCTCGGTGGCCAGCCGGGCCACGGCATACAGTGCGTCGGCGCCGTTGTTGCCGGCCCCGGTCAGCGCGACGACCCGTGAGCCGCCGCGCGCGCGCAGCCGAGCCGCAGCCACCGCGGCGAGCCCGCGCGAGGCCCGCGACATCAGCTCGCCCTCGGGCAGCGTCGCCATGGCCGACTCCTCGGCACCCCGGACGTCGTCGACGGAGTACGCCGCGATCACCGGGGCTCACCCCTCCGCGATGACGACTGCCGAGGCGATCCCCGCGTCGTGGGACAGCGAGAGGTGCAGGGCCGCAACGCCGAGGTCGTCGATCCGGGAGCGCACCGTCCCGACGGTGCGCAGGTGGGGGCGCCCCTCGCCGTCGCTGACGACCGTCGCGTCGGTCCAGCGCAGTCCGGCGGGAGCGCCCAGCGCCTTGGCCAGCGCCTCCTTGGCCGCGAACCGGGCAGCGAGCGACGCGAGGCCGAGGTGGCGCTCGTCGGCGGTGAACAGCCGCTGGCGCAGCGCTGGGGTCCGGGTGAGGGTCTGGCCGAACCGCTCGATGTCGACGACGTCGATGCCGACGCCGACGATCACGCCGCGGGCCCGGTCACTCGACGGTCACCGACTTGGCGAGGTTGCGCGGCTGGTCCACGTCGAGACCCTTGGCCGAGGCGAGCTCGCAGGCGAAGACCTGCAGGGGCACGACGGTGAGCAGCGGCGCCAGCAGCGGCGGCGACGCGGGCACCCGGATGATCTCGTCCGCGAACGGCACGACGTCCTCGTCCCCCTCCTCGGCGATGACGAGGGTGCGGGCGCCGCGGGCGCGGATCTCCTGGATGTTCGACACGACCTTGCCGTGCAGGCCGTGCTCGCTCGACGGCGAGGGCACGATGATGAAGACGGGCTGACCGGCCTCGATGAGCGCGATCGGACCGTGCTTGAGCTCGCCTGCGGCGAACCCCTCGGCGTGGATGTAGGCCAGCTCCTTGAGCTTGAGGGCCCCCTCCATGGCCACCGGGAAGCCGACGTGCCGGCCGAGGAAGAGCACGGAGCGCGTGTCGGCCATGAACCGGGCGATCTCGCGCACCCGGTCCATAGACCCCAGCACCGTCTCGATCTTGGCGGGGATGTCGTGCAGGTCCTTCATCACCGACTGGCCCTCGTCGGCGTACGCACCGCCGCGCAGCTGGGCGAGGTAGAGGCCGAGGAGGTAGCAGGCGGTGATCTGGGCGAGGAACGCCTTCGTCGAGGCGACGGCGATCTCCGGCCCGGCGTGGGTGTAGAGCACCGCGTCCGACTCGCGCGGGATCGTCGAGCCGTGGGTGTTGCAGATGGAGATGGTCGGGGCTCCGAGGTCACGGGCGTGCTTGACCGCCATCAACGTGTCCATGGTCTCGCCGGACTGCGAGATCGAGACCACGAGGGTGCGGTCGTTGATCACCGGGTCGCGGTATCGGAACTCGTGGGCCAGCTCCACCTCGCAGGGGATCCGGGTCCAGTGCTCGATGGCGTACTTCGCGACCATGCCGGCGTACGAGGCGGTCCCGCAGGCGACGACGGTGATCCGGTCGATGCGCCTGAGCGCGTCCTCCGACACGCGCAGCTCGTCGAGCACGAGGCGCCCGAGCTCGTCGGTGCGCCCCAGCAGGGTGTCGGCGACGGCGTGCGGCTGCTCGTGGATCTCCTTGGACATGAAGCTCGGGTAGCCGCCCATCTCCGCCGCGGCGGCGTCCCAGTCGACGTGGTAGCGCTTGCCGGCCGCGGGGGAGCCGTCGAAGCCGATGACGGCCACCTGCTCGGGCGTGATGGTGACGATCTCGTCCTGGCCCAGCTCGAGCGCCTCCCTGGTGTGCCCGATGAACGCCGTGACGTCGGAGCCGAGGAAGTTCTCGCCGTCACCGAGGCCGACGACGAGCGGCGAGTTGCGACGGGCCCCGACGACGACTCCGGGGGCGTCCGCATGGACCGCCAGCAGCGTGAAGGCCCCCTCCAGCCGGCCCACCACCTGCCGCATCGCGTCCGTGAGGTCGCCCGCCTCGTCGTACGCCCTCGCCATGAGGTGCGCCGCGACCTCGGTGTCCGTCTCCGAGGCGAACTCGACCCCCTCGTCGACGAGTGCCGACTTGAGGGAGTGGAAGTTCTCGATGATCCCGTTGTGGATCAGGGCCAGCCGGCCGTCAGCGCCGCCGTTGTGCGGGTGGGCGTTGCGGTCGGTCGGGGAGCCGTGGGTCGCCCAGCGGGTGTGGCCGATCCCCGTGCTCGAGTGAGGCAGCTGGTGCTCCGCAAGGGCCGCCCGCAGGTTGACCAGCTTGCCGGCCCGCTTCTCGGTGACGATGCGCCCGCCGGCGACGAGGGCGACGCCGGCCGAGTCGTAGCCGCGGTACTCCAGCCGCGAGAGCCCCTCCATGACGACGTCGAGGGCCATCCCGTCCACGTTCGGCCCGACGTACCCGACGATTCCGCACATGGATCCCAGCCTAGTCGCCGCCCCCGGACCGGCCCTCCGGCACGCCACGGCGGCGTGGGCCAGAATGAGGCGCGTGCCACCGAACACCGCGAGCAGCACCCAGGCTGCGCTGCCCTCGCCGTACGTCGAGCTCGACCGTGCCGCTTGGTCGCGCCTGCGCCTCAACCACCCCCTCAACCTCACGGCCGGTGACGCGGCACGGCTGCAGGGGCTCGGCGACCGGCTCGACCTGACCGAGGTGGAGGAGGTCTACCTCCCGCTCTCCCGGCTGCTCAACTTCTACGTCGGGGCAACGGCGGGCCTGCACCGGATCACCTCCGACTTCCTCGGTGAACGCCCGGCCCGGACGCCGTTCGTCATCGGTGTCGCCGGTTCGGTGGCCGTCGGCAAGTCGACGACCTCACGCATCCTGCGCGAGCTGCTCGCCCGGTGGCCCGGCACGCCCGAGGTCCAGCTCGTCACCACCGACGGCTTCCTCTACCCCAATGCCGAGCTCGAACGCCGGAACCTGTTGTCCCACAAGGGCTTTCCAGAGTCGTACGACCGGCGTGCCCTGCTGCGCTTCGTCGCGGAGATCAAGGCCGGCAAGCAGGAGGTCAGCGCGCCGGTCTACTCCCACCTCACCTACGACATCGTCTCCGGCGAACGGGTGGTCGTGCGTCAGCCGGACGTGCTCATCGTCGAGGGCCTCAACGTCCTGCAGGCCCCCCCGGTGCGCCCGAACGGCGGCACCGGCATGGCCGTGAGCGACTTCTTCGACTTCTCGGTCTACGTCGACGCGCGGGTGGAGGACGTGCGGGACTGGTACGTCGAGCGCTTCCTGCGCCTACGCGAGACGGCGTTCGCCGACCCGCACTCCTACTTCCACCGGTATGCCGTGCTGTCCGACGAGCAGGCCCGCGCCACTGCCGCGGGCATCTGGCGGGACATCAACGGGCCCAACCTCGTCGAGAACATCCTGCCGACCCGGTCGCGGGCGTCACTGGTCCTCGGCAAGGGCCCCAACCACAGCGTCCGGCGGGTGCGCCTGCGCAAGCTGTGACCGCGGACCCGTGCACCCAACGGGCCCGTCGACCCGTCGAGGGGCCCAAGACTCACGCGCCAGGTGTCCCCTTTAGCGCACCGTTCTCAGACCTCGAGGCCCTCGAGGAGGTCGGTGACGAGTGCCGCGATCGGGCTGCGCTCGCTACGGGTGAGGGTCACGTGGGCGAAGAGCGGGTGGCCCTTCATCGCCTCGATGACGGCCGCCACACCGTCGTGCCGGCCGACGCGCAGGTTGTCACGCTGGGCGACGTCATGGGTGAGCACGACCTTGGAGTTCTGGCCGATCCGCGACAGGACGGTCAGCAGCACGTTGCGCTCGAGCGACTGGGCCTCGTCGACGATGACGAAGGCGTCGTGCAGGGACCGTCCCCGGATGTGGGTGAGCGGGAGCACCTCGAGCATGCCCCGGTCCATGACCTCCTCGACGACCTCCGTCGAGACCAGGGCACCGAGGGTGTCGAACACCGCCTGGCCCCAGGGCCCCATCTTCTCCTGCTCGGTCCCCGGGAGGTAGCCGAGCTCCTG
>JBPCOG010000280.1:0-1205 GCA_051000455.1 Lapillicoccus sp.
GCCGACGCCTACGCCGTGACCAAGCGCGACACGGACGCCGCCCTCGCCGAGGTCGACGGGCTCACCCGCGTGCTGCTGCGTCCGCCGGCGGTTCTCGGGCCGGGTGAGAGCTCGATCTGGAACTCCGTGCGGCCGAGGGAGATCCGCGATGACGAGAAGGCCCGCCACGTCGTCCCCGAGCAGAGCTTCGCGTGGGTCCACGTCGAAGACCTCGCCGCCCTCGCCGCGGACATCGCATCGGGGCGGGTCCCGACGTCGACGGACCCGGGGAGCGGACCGGTCGCGGGCGCGTGCACCGTCGTCAATGTCGCAGCCGGCCGGGCCAGTGCGCGTGACTACTACGAGACGGTCACCGCCGCTCTCGGCGTGGGGCCGGCCTGGGACGACGCTCCCGTGTGGACCGGCCGGATCCTGGCCGGGCGCGCCACCGGATGGGGCTGGACCCCGACCGTGGACCTCACCCGGGCGCTGGAGGAGATCGACCAAGGGCTGCGTACCTAGCCCGACGGGAGAGCCCATCGGACTCGGTCCATCTGCCGTTGGGCGGCGCTCCCGGAGTAGCGTCAAGGCATGCAGACACGGCGACTCGGACGACTCGGCCACGACAGCTCCGTCCTCATCTATGGCGCGGCCTCCCTCGGTGCAGTGGACCAGGACCGTGCGGACGCCTCGATCCAGGAGGCGCTCGACGCGGGCATCAACCACTTCGACGTGGCGGCCGACTACGGCGATGCGGAGCTGCGACTCGGCCCGTGGATGCCGCGGATCCGCGACCAGATCTTCCTCGCCACCAAGACGGGACTGCGCAGCGAGGAGGGGGCGTGGGCCCAGATCAACGCGTCGCTCGAGCGCCTCCAGACAGACCACGTCGACCTCATCCAGCTGCACGCCGTCTGCGACATGGAGAACCTCGACCTGCTGACCGCCGAGGGCGGCGGTCTCGCGGCCGCGGTGCGGGCCAAGGAGGAGGGCCTTGCGAAAGCGGTCGGGATCACCGGGCACACCCACGCGGCACCGTCCGTGCACACCGAGGCGCTGCGGCGGCACGACTTCGACAGCGTCCTGACGCCGGTGAACTACCGCCTCGCCAGCGACCCGGCATACCGGAGCGACCTCGAAGTGCTGCTCGACGCGGCGGGTCGGACGGACGCGGCCGTCATGGCGATCAAGGCCATCGCCCGGCGCACCTGGCGGGACGGGGAGGA
>JBPCOG010000103.1:0-2616 GCA_051000455.1 Lapillicoccus sp.
GGGACCGGGTCAAGGCCGGCTTCTACGGCGACGAGCCGTCGCTGACCGACCTCGTGGCGGGTGACCTCAAGACGAGCACCGACTTCCGGACCGTCTACGCCGAGCTGCTCGACCGGGTGCTCGGGGCGGACCCCAGCCGCGTCCTCGACAAGCCGGGGACCCCGCTCGGCTTCATGGCCTGACTCCCTCACCCGGGGATGCGGCCCGGGTCGACGGCGGGGCATCGCGCTCCGGTGAGGCGCCGGTGCTCGTGACCCGGAAGGCGAGGCCGTCGAGCCGGACCCGCACCTGCGCGTCCGACGCGACGCGCTCCCCGATGCGGGCCAGCACGTCGCGGACCTGCTCGCGGCCCAGACCGGCGCGGAGGGCGAGGCTGACCCGCACGATCCCCACCCCGGCGGGCTCGCCCGCGTCGACGGCGTGGCTCCCGACCACGTCCTCAGCCGTGACGGAGCGCCGGACCCCCTCCGCCACGACGGGGTCGAGGTGGCCCGGCAACCACGGGCGCCGTTCCGCGAGGGCCCACACCATGCTGGGGCGCAGGACGGCGGCGTGCTCACAGCCGGGGTCTACGAGCATGACCTCGCACCCCTCCGACAGGGCCGCCCGGGCGGCCGCCGCCGAGCTGACCGGGACGGGCCTGGCGCTCGCGCTCCACGCCTGAAGCGCGGACAGACCCGTGAACACGGGAAGCCCGCGCTGGCCGCCGGGTCCGGTGACGAGGACCACCGCCAGGTCGGTGGACGCCTCGACGGCGTGCTCCCCGCGGCCGGCCGCCGCACTGGCCATCGCACCGCCCACCACGTCGTGCACCGCCACGTCGTGCACCGCCACGTCGTGCACCGCCACGTCGTGCACCGCCACGTCGTGCACTGCCACGGCGTGCACCGCCACGACGGGGACCAGCCACCGGGCCCCGGCGACCGCGTCGAGCAGGTCCCGCTCCCGTCGCGCCGTCGGCCGCCGGGCGGGCGCCGCCAGTGCGGCGACCAGCCGCGGGTCCGGCTCGCCGCTGTCGTCCTCGAAGCCGCTGGCCGGCAGCGTGCGCCCGGACCAGGACGCGGTGGCGACGGCGCTCCCGTCCGGTTCGGTGGCGTGGCCCCCCGACGAGCCGGGCGTCACGGCGCACCACCCTCGACGACAGCCTCCAGCTCGACCTCCACCCGCATGTCGGGGTGGATCAGGCCGCTGACGATGACCATCGTCGCCGCGGGGGGCGCCGCGGCGAAGACCTCGCCGTGCACCCGCCCGACGGCGTCGCAGTCGCGGCGGTGGGTGACGTAGATCCGGGTCCGCACGACGTCGCCGGTCCTGCCCCCGAGCTGCACCACCGCCGCGAGCGCCGTCTCGAGGGCGACCCGCATCTGGGAGGCAGGGTCGGCCGGGTGGCGCACCCGCCCGTCCCGCACGGACGTGCTCCCGGAGACGAGGATCCGGTCGCCGACGCGGACCGCCCGGCAGTAGCCGAAGGCCTCCTCCCACGGCCCGTCACCTCCGGTCCGCCGGCGGGGCCCGCTCACGGCCGGCCCGCGGCGTCGAGCGCGTCCGGGAGGCTGAAGGCGCCCCGGTACAGCGCAGAGCCGACGATGGCGCCCTCGACACCCTCGCCGACGAGGGCCCGGAGGTTGCGGATGTCCTCGATCGTCGAGACCCCGCCCGACGCGACGACGGGCCGGTCCGTCCTGGCACAGACCTGCCCCAGCAGCTCGAGGTTTGGCCCGGCCAGCATCCCGTCCTTGTTGACGTCCGTCACGACGTAGCGGGCGCACCCCTCGCGGTCGAGCCGTTCCAGCGTCTCCCAGAGGTCGCCACCCTCGGCCGTCCAGCCGCGGGCAGCGAGCCTGGTCCCGCGCACGTCGAGGCCGATGGCGATCCGGTCGCCGAACTCGGCCACCGCCCTGGCGGTCCACTCGGGGTCCTCGAGGGCGGCGGTGCCGATGTTGACCCGACGGCACCCCGACGCCAGCGCCGCCGCCAGGCTCTCCGTGTCGCGGATCCCGCCCGAGAGCTCGACGTTCAGGTCGAGGCGGCCGACGATGGCGTGGACCACCTCCCGGTTGGACCCGCGGCCGAAGGCGGCGTCGAGGTCGACGAGGTGGATCCACTCCGCGCCCTGGTCCTGCCACGCCCTCGCCGCCTCCCACGGGTCCCCGAACCGGCCGCCGGTCCCTGCCACACCCTGGACGAGCTGGACCGCCTGCCCGTCGGCGATGTCGACGGCGGGCAGCAGCTCGAGCCGGTCGGGACGGCCGGCACCCGTCACGGTCCGTCGCCCTGCTGTGCGCCGGGGAGGCCCGGGGGCTCCTCGGCGGCAGGGTCGGGCGGTGCGCCTTCGGGGGCCGCGGCCTCCGCCGCCTCAGCCCGGTGCGTCCACACGAGGTAGCCGAGGCCGGCGAGGAGCACGAGCAGCAGCAGGCCGATGCGCACCGCCCACGAGGCGCTGAGCAGGCTGGTGACGGCCAGCGTGCCCAGCGCCGCGCCGATCGTGGCCGGCAGACCTCGGCGTAGCCGGCGACGGACGGGGTAGGACCACGACCCGCCACTCGTCCGGCGGCGCCGAGCGCGGGCGAGGCGCGTCGTCGGGCGCCACCTGCGGGTCGTCACAGCATAACCCCC
>JBPCOG010000302.1:0-7025 GCA_051000455.1 Lapillicoccus sp.
GAGGAGCACGCAGGGGTGTTCGGGCCCCAGACGCGGGAGTGCCAGTACGTCTGCCGGATCCTGCTGGCGGACGAGCGCCCGGTGGGGGTCTCGCAGACCTGGCTCCCCAGGGAGGCGCTGGCCGGACGGCTCGACCTGTTCGACGCAGCGGCGCTGGAGTCCGGCTCGCTCTACGACGTGTTGCAGGGGCCGGAGATCGGCCTGCGTCTGTACCGCGGGACCGAGACGATCCGCGCCGGCCAGGCGACCACGGACGAGGCGCGGCTGCTGGAGTACCCGCGGGGCGCTCCGACCCTCGTCGTCCGCCGGGTGACGTACACGGCGTCCGACCGGGCCGTCGAGTCCACGGTCATGACGTTCGCGGCCGACCGCTACGAGTACCGGCTGAACCTGGTCCCACCCACGGCCTGACGGACGAGCCGCATGCTCGCGCCGATACCGAGTGCCAGACCTGCCAGCAACCAGACCCCGCCAGTAAGGAGAGAGCGTTGACCATCTCACACAAGTTCGCCCCGCTGCTGATCCTGGTGGTGCTTTCCGCGGCAGCCTGCGGCAAGGCGTCCACCGTGGCCTCTCCCGACTCGGGGAAGGCCGCAGACGGCAGCGACAAGCTCGGGGGCAGCACGACGCTCCAGGGGTACGACAGCCTCCCGTTCAAGGACATCCTCGCGCTGCCGCAAGGGGAGGTGAAGGTCTCCGGGAAGGACAAGATCACCCTGGGCTTCTCCCAGACCTGCTTCAACCACCCCTGGCGCAAGGCCATGCTCGAGAGCGTGCTGGCCGAGGTCAAGCGCCACCCCAACGTCAGCGTCGTCACGGTGGACGGGAACTGCGACGCCGCGAAGCAGTCAAACGACATCGACGACCTCATGGCGCGAGGGGTGGACGCGATCATCATGAGCCCCGTCGAGTCGGCCGGCCTGGCACCGGCCGCCCGGCGCGTCATGGCGAAGAAGATCCCGCTCGTGCTCCTCGACCGCGACGTGCCGGCAGACAAGAGCGTGTTCATCGGGCAGTCCAACGTCGAGATGGCGTACGAGACCGCGAAGAAGATGGTCGCTGACATGGGTGGCAAGGGGAACATCGTCGAGATCACCGGCCTGTCCGGGTCGTCGCCGGCGGCCGACCGCGCCACCGGGCTGAAGAAGGCACTCGCGGAGGCCCCAGGCATGACGCTGCTCGTGGTCGGAGACGGCCAGTGGGTCCGTGAGCCGGCTGTCAAGCTCATGGACGACTGGCTGACGAAGTTCCCGAAGATCGACGCGGTGTTCTCCCACGCCGAGGAGTCCTCGTGGGGCGCCATGCAGGCCATCAAGAACGCGGGCCGGTGCGGCGACAACATCAAGCAGTACACGCACGACGGTTCGGGCCCTGGGTTCAAGGCGGTGCAACAGGGACAGTTCCTCGCCGACGGCAACTACAGCCCGTTCATCGGCGACATCGGCGTCCGGGCGGCACTCACCGCACTCGAGGGCAAGCCGGTCCAGGGGGCGAAGCCGTACACCGAGCCCGGTGCGTACCTGCAGCTGCCCAACCTCCCGCTCGTGACCCCCGCCAACGCGGGCGAGTGGGTCCCGAAGGGCTGGGGTACCTTCGAGCTGCCGAAGGACCCCTGCAAGTAAGGCTGCCGAAGGACCCTTCACGTCCGGCGGACGCCGGCGGCGGGCACCGTGCGCGTCGCCGGCACCACGAGTGTCTCGAGGTGGAGATGGGCATTGTCGCGGAGCTGCGGGGCATCACCAAGCGCTACCCCGGTGTCACCGCGCTCGACGACGTGTCCCTGGCCGTGCGCGCTGGCGAGATCCACGCGCTGGCGGGGGAGAACGGGGCGGGCAAGTCCACCCTCATCAAGGTCCTGGGCGGGGCCGTCACGCCGGACGGCGGAGACGTGCTCATCGACGGGCAGCCCGTCCGCCTGAACTCGCCCCATGCCGCCCTCGAACGGGGCATCAGCGTCGTGCACCAGGAGCTGGTCAGCGCCCCCTCGCTGTCGGTGATGGAGAACGTCCTGCTCGGCCGGCTACCCCGCAGCCCTGTCGGCACCGTTCGATGGAGGACGGCCCGCTCGAGGGCCAGGGATGCCCTCGACCGCGTCGGCCTCGGTGTCGACGAGCGGGCGGTCATGGGACGTCTCCGTCTCGGCCAGCAGCAGCTCGTCGAGATCGCCCGGGCGCTGGTGCGGGACGCCCGGGTGCTCGTGCTCGACGAGCCGTCGGCGATCCTCGGCGGCAGGGACCTCGAGGTGCTCTACGGCGTGGTCCGCTCCCTGCGTGACCGTGGCGTCGCGGTGGTCTACATCTCCCACCGCCTCAAGGAGGTCCTCGCGCTGAGCGACCGGGTCTCGGTGCTCAAGGACGGCCGGTCACAGGGCACCGTGGACGTCGCTGAGCTCGACGAGGCGCGGCTGGTGACGATGATGACGGGACGCCAGCTGTTCGCCCCACCCCGTCCTGCCGTCCAGGATGGGGCCGCGACGCTGCTGGAGGCCCGACCGTCCGTCGGCGTACCGAGCGCCGGCCAGGGACTCGGCGTGGAGGTCCGAGCCGGCGAGATCGTGGGCCTCGCCGGGCTCGTCGGCTCAGGACGCACCGAGGTGGCAAGAGCCATCTTCGGCGCCGACCCGGGCGCCTACGACGTCACGGTGGCCGGCCGGGCGTTCGGACGCCGCTCGCCACGGGCCGCCCGCCGGGCCGGGATCGCCTACCTCCCCGAGGACCGCAAGGACCAGGGGCTGCTGATGAACCGCTCGATCCGCGAGAACGTCGGACTGGCAAGCCTGCGCGCCCGCTCGGTCGTTGGCCTGCTCCGCCCCCGGCAGGACCGGGCGACGGTCGCCCGCCTGACGAAGAGGGTCGGGTTGAAGGCGTCGAGCATCGAGGCCCCGCCGAGCACCCTCTCCGGTGGCAACCAGCAGAAGGTGATGCTCGCCCGGTGGCTGGCGACGTCGCCCACGGTGCTGATCCTCGACGAACCGACCCGTGGGATCGACGTCGGCGGCAAGAGCGAGATCTACGCGCTCATGCGCCAGCTCACCGATGCGGGCCGGGGGATCCTCATGATCTCCAGCGAGGTCGAGGAGGTCGTCGCCATGTCCGACCGGGTCCTCGTCATGAGCCAGGGGCGCATCGTCGCCGAGTACGCCGGCGAGGACATCACCGAGGACAACATCAGCCGCTCGGCGCTGCTCGGCACGCCGACGACCCAGGACCAGGACCCATGACCACCACCGCGACGCCGACGCAGCCGCAGCCGGGCCGCCGGCGGCGGGTAGGGGACCACGGTCCCGGTGTCGGCGCGGGCCTGCGCAAGTATGGAGCAGGGGTGGCACTGATCCTCCTGCTCGTCTTCTCCACCGTGGCCTCGGACCGCTTCCTCCAGACGGACAACGTCCTCAACGTGCTGCGCCAGATCTCCATCGTCGGCGTTCTTGCGCTGGGGATGACCTTCGTCATCATCACCGCCGGCATCGACCTGTCCGTCGGTGCCCTGCTCTCTGTCGTCGTGGTCTACACCGCCGACACCGTCCAGACCCGCGGCGTGACAGCCGGTGTCACGGTCGCGCTCGGCATCGGGGTCCTGTTCGGCCTCGTCAACGGCCTGGGCGTCGCCGTGGGCCGGGTCCAGCCGTTCGTCATGACACTGGGGATGCTCGCCTTCGCCAAGGGCGTCGCCCTGATCTTCACCGAGGGCCAGCCGGTCTCGATCACCAACGACGCCTTCCTCGCATTCGGCAACGGTCGGACCCTGGGCGTGCCGAACCCGGCGATCGTGTTCCTCGTCCTGCTCGGCGTGTGCATGTTCGTGCTGCGCGGCACCGTGTTCGGCCGCTCCGTGTACGCGGTGGGCTCGAACGAGGAGGCCGCCCGGCTGTCGGGGATCCCGGTCCGGCGGGTCAAGTGTGCGGTCTACATGATCTCCGGTCTCATGGTCGGCGTCGCCGGCGTGCTCTACGCGAGCCAGCTCGGTGTCGGCACCCCGGTTGCCGGGGACGGCAAGGAGCTGGACGCGATCGCGGCCACCGTGGTCGGCGGCACGAGCCTGTTCGGGGGAGTCGGAACCGCCGGAGGCACCTTCCTCGGCGCCGCCATCCTCGGGGTGCTCTCCAACATCCTCAACCTCAGCGGCGTCTCGCCCTACGTCCAGTACCTCTTCCGCGGTGGGCTCATCGTCGCGGCGGTCCTGCTCCAGCGTCGCGACTCGCGGGGACGCTGATGCGCGACCTCGACGCCGTGCTCGCGGAATGGCCCACCCTCATCACTGACATCAAGGACGGCGTCACGCCTGAGGCCCTGCTCGGGTTGCTCCGCCGGATCGCCGACACCCCCGCCCCGTCCGGCGCCTCCTCGCTGAGCAGAGGCGTCGTCGTCCAGTCCTGGTGCGAGTCGCTGGACCTGCTGTCCCGTGGCGCCACCCTCCGCCGCGACGCGTTCGACAGCGGATGTGACGTCCTCTCCGGCGGAGCGGACGGGCTGGCGATCCTCGCGCACCTGGACGAGGTCTCCTACCTGCTGCGTGAGCGCCTCGGACCCGGCCTGTGGCGGGTCGCACCCTACTGCTACCACCTGGCCGAGTCGGACGTCCCCGCCCGGGTCGTGCGGTTCTCGGCAGACGGGACGTGGCACGTCCGGTGCGCGGCGCGTGTCTTCATCCGCGACACCCAGCACCTCGTCTCCCACCCCAGCGAGGTGGAGCTGAGCCCCGGCGACCGCGTCGTCCTGGCCTCCCCCCTCACCCACGACGAGGCCACCGGCCGGGTCACCGGCTCACTGGACAACGCGGCCGGTGTCGCCGCGGTGCTGATGGCCAACGAGGTGATGCTGCGGTGCGGCATCCCGTTCGTCACCTACCTCACCGATGAGGAGGAGGGGCCCAGCGGGGCGTCGAGCCAGACGATCTCCCGTGGAGCGGCCCGGGTGCTGCGCCGGACCGAGCCGGCACCGTTGACGGTGGCGGTCGACATCCACGGCCTCAGCCCCGCCGAGCTGGAGCGCAGCGACAGCCACCGCCGCCCGTGGGGCGCCTCCATCGCGGAGTACTCCAGCAGCGGCAGGGGGTCGGTCGCGCGCCCGGACGTCTACGCCGCCCTCATGGCCTCACTCGCTCCGCTTGCTGCCAGGGGAATCAATGTGCGCCCCAACCTCGGCGGCTACGTGCCCCGCTCCGACGACGTCGTTGCCATGCTCCACAGCAACCGGGTCCTCGTGCTCGGTTACCCGGGCGAGAACAGGCACTTCGACCGCGGGCTCCCAACCGTGAACCTCAGCGACCTGGTGGCCCTCGCCGGAGCCCTCGTGGTCGTCGGGGCGATGGTCGCCCCCAAGCCTGCCGACGGCTGGGCATGAGACCACCGGGACCGATCCTCACCGTCGGGGAGCTCACCCTGGACGATGTCGTGGTCGAGGACGAGGACGTCGACTGGAAGCAACCCGGGGGCGGCGCCCTCTACAGCGCGGTCGGGGCAACGCTGTGGGGCGGCGAGACGGCGATCTGCTCGACGGTCGGACGGGACTACCCCGACGAGCTCCTCGGCGAGCTGCGGTATGCCGGCATCGACACGTCCGCGGTCAGGCGGACCACCGACTGCGACAGCCTCGGTCTCTGGCTCCTCTACGAAACCTCCGGCGCGCGGCACCAGGTCGAGAAGCGGGCCGGCGGGACCTTCCAACAGCTCGATGCCCTGCGCCCGCGGGCGTCGGAGCTGGCAACGGTCCCGGTGGGCGTGCACCTGGCACCCCAGTCCAGCGACGGGCACGCGGCCGCGCTCGAGGACTTCCGCGACTCCCCGGCGCTCGTCACACTCGACCTCCTCGTCGAGCCCTATCTCGACGCCGCTCCCTACACCGAGCCCGACTTCCTCGCCGGGGTCGATGCCTTCCTGCCCAGCACCGCAGAGGTCCTCGAGCTGTGGGGACACGCGGACACCCGTGCGGTGCGAAAGGAGCTGTCCCGGCTCGGCTTCGACGGGGTTCTCGTCATCAAGCGCGGTCCCCAGGGAGTCGACGTCGCCCTCGCCGGGGACGTCGTGCGGGTCCCGGCGCCGGCAGTCGACGTGCTCGACGTCACGGGCGCCGGGGACGCCTTCTGCGGTGGTTTCCTGGCGTGCCTGCTCGCCACCTGTGACCCGGTGGCCGCAGCCGCTCATGGAGTCGTCAGCGCGTCCTTCGTCGTCGAGACCCGCGGCGCCGTGGCTGCCCTGGCATCGCTGGACGACCAGCGCGCAGCGGCTCGGCTCGATCGCGTGCTCAAGTCCCTGGGCGCAGCCCCATGAGCCCCCGCCCATGACGCCAGCCGACCGGGCTGTCGACGACGCCGGTTGCCCCTGTCACCGGGTCGGTCCTGGGAGGCAGGGCACCGGGGACATCATTGGACGCCCCTGACGGCGTCGGTCGAAGGAGTCCGCTGTCGTGTCCCACGTCCTTGCCGCGTCCACCACGCAGGCCCCGAGCGTGGCCGTCCTCACCGCCGTCCTGGTGGCGGCCCTGCTGCACGCTGTGTGGAACGCCATCGCGCACGCCATGCCCGACCAGCTCTCGGCGTTCGCCCTGATCGGGGTGGTGTATGCCGTGGGTGGGGCCGGCATCGTGGCCTTCGCCCCGGTCCCGTCCCGGGACAGCTGGCCCCTCATCGCGGGCTCCGCCGTCCTGCACGTCGGGTACAACCTGCTCCTGATGCGCTCCTACCGGCTCGGGGACTTCGGGCAGATGTACCCTCTGGCCCGCGGCACGTCGCCGTGGCTGGTGGGCCTGGCTGCGGTGGTCGTCGTCGGTGAACAGCTCCCTGCGTTGCGGCTTGCCGGGCTGCTCGTCGTCACGACTGGCCTGGCCACGCTCGTGTTCACCGGTGGTGCGCTGCGTCGGGCTGAGCTGCCGGCGATCGCCGCGGCACTGGCCACCGGGGTGATGATCGCGGCATACACCACGGTCGACGGGCTGGGCGTCCGGCGCGCAGGGACGGTGCTGGGCTACACCGGGTGGTTGTTCCTGCTGCAGGGGCCGGTGCTGCCGCTCCTCGCTGCCGTGTCCCGC
>JBPCOG010000420.1:0-5231 GCA_051000455.1 Lapillicoccus sp.
TTCGAGTTCGGCTCGGTCTACCGCTACGAGAAGTCGGGTGTCGTGCACGGGCTGACCCGGGTGCGGGGCATGACCCAGGACGACGCCCACATCTACGTGACGCCGGACCAGGTCGAGGACGAGCTGAAGAAGCTGCTGACGTTCGTGCTCGACCTGCTGCGGGACTACGGGCTCGACGACTTCTACCTCGAGCTGTCGACGAGGGACCCGGAGAAGTCCGTCGGGTCCGACGAGATCTGGGAGCAGGCGACGGCCACCCTGCAGAAGGTGGCGGAGGAGTCATCGCTCGAGCTCGTCCCCGACCCCGGTGGAGCATCCTTCTACGGGCCGAAGATCTCGGTCCAGGCCCGTGACGCGATCGGGCGCACGTGGCAGATGTCGACGATCCAGCTCGACTTCAACCTGCCCGAGCGCTTCGAGCTCGAGTACCAGGCGGCCGACGGTTCCCGGCAGCGGCCCATCATGATCCACCGGGCGCTGTTCGGCTCGGTCGAGCGGTTCTTCGGCGTGCTCACCGAGCACTACGCGGGCGCGTTCCCGGTGTGGCTCGCCCCCGTGCAGGTCGTCGCGGTGCCGGTCGCCGACGAGTATGCCGGGTACCTCAGCGAGGTTGCCGACCGTCTCCGGGCACGACGGGTCCGCGTCGAGGTCGACACCTCCGACGACCGGTTCCCCAAGAAGATCCACACGGCGAGCAAGTCGAAGGTGCCCTACGTCCTCATCGCGGGTGAGGAGGACCGGGCCGCCGGGGCGGTGTCGTTCCGCTACCGCGACGGGTCCCAGAAGAACGGCGTTCCCGTGGATGCGGCCATCAAGGAGATCGTCGAGTCGATCGAGTCCCGCGTCCAGGTGTGACCCTTTCCTTGCCTGAGTCCTACCCGGCGAGCTCCCAGGTGACGGACATGTCCGTGGCGGTGGCGCTCAGCCCTCTGCGATGGACGATGGTGTGGTGTCGGCCGCACAGCAGGGCGGCGTTGTGCAGGTCCGTCGTCCCGTCCTGGAACCAGGGGGTGATGTGGTGTGCCTCGGTCCACGGTGCGGGCACGGTGCAGCCGGGGTAGGTGCACTGCTTGTCCCGGATCCACAGGACGGCCCGTTGTCCCGAGGTGAACAGGCGGGTTCGCCGCCCCAGGTCGAGCAGCTCGCTCCGGCTGCCGAGCACTGCAGGGATGACGTCGGCGTCGCAAGCGAGGCGGCGAATGGTGCCGGCGGAGAGTAGCTCGCCACTTGCCGTCGTCCCGGCGCCGGTGACCACTCTGGCGCCCTGGGGGGGCCATACCCTCGCTGGGTCCCGGTCGACCGTCGCTGGCTGGCCGATTGGCACCGCCGGAGCGTGGTTCGCCAGTCCGGCGACGAGTTGGTCGTGGGCGATGGTCACCAGCAAGGTCGTCCTTGCGGTCCGCGGCGCGGTGCCGGGTGCGGAGACCCCGCGCCCGATGATCGCCAAGAGGGCATCGGCGCGCCGGGTGGCTGCCGAGCGGAGGTCGGGCTGTCCGTCGCCGGGGACGGGTCCAGCGAGCGGGTCGATCGCCGCGTTGAGGATGGCCGAGCCCTCAGGGTCGAGGAGAAGGTGGTAGCGGCTCATCCCCGCCGGACCTGCACTCTTGTACAGAGCGCGCGCGGACCGCTGCCGGTCCTCGTCACGCTCGAAGGCCTCGTCCGACCGGAGCAGGGTGCTGGTGCGCCGGATGGCCAGGGCGAGCTGCTTGTCAGTCAGCGCCGGCGCGGCCCCGGTGAGGATGTCGAGCTTCTCGGTGAGGTCAGCCGGTTCGGCCAGCGGCCGAGCCTCGTGAGCGAACCGGATGAGCGCCGCGGCCTTGGAGACCGTCAGCTCACCAGAGCTGAACGCACCGCTGACCTGCTCCAGGCTCCGGTCGCTGTTGGCCCGGGCGACGGTGGTCAAGTTCGCAGCGTCGGCGGCCGTCAGATCCGGCGCATGGCTAAGGGCCCAGTCGACCCGCGTCCAGCCGTGCTCGCTGCCGGTGCCCCGGCTCTCGGCCTCGGACAGGACCCTCACCATCGTCAGGTCCACGAGGGCATGCAGGCGCTGGGCCACGGACACCGCCTGCCCAAGCTCTGGCTCGGACAGTCGCCACATGTCACCGGTGGATGCCTCGGCCACAGCCGCGACAGCGGCGCGCAGAGCCCGAAGGACCGGACGCTCGTCCGGCGTGTTGCCGCCCAGCTCGCCGGGTGTGTCCGTCGTCGTCATGCCCCCAACACTAACTGTCGCCACCGACAACCCACTGCCGGTCGTCGATGCCCAAAGTATCTGTCCACCAAGGGTATTCGCTGCTCAACACCATCCACAGGCGACGGTCGAGATGACGGCACGAGAGGGCCGGGGCCGGTATGCCGGATCACCCCCAGTCCCGGGTCCCCGACGGCGCGCCATCGAGCCTAGGATCGGGCGCATGGATGCGGCCGAGGGCACGGGGCGGTCGACCGAGCCGCAACTCGGTCCCGACTCCCGTCCCGCACCCGACACGGCGGCCCGGTTCGCCCGTGTCGAGGACGGGTTCGAACGACTCTGGACCCCGCACCGGATGGTCTACATCCGCGGCGAGCGGCCGAGCGAGGACGCCGGGGAGGGGTGTCCCTTCTGCACCGCACCGGACGGGGACGACGCCGACGGGCTGATCGTCCAGCGGGGCGAGAGCTGCTACGTGGTGATGAACCTCTTCCCCTACAACCCGGGGCACGTCCTTGTCTGCCCCTTCCGGCACGTCTCCCTGTACACGGAGCTGACGGACGAGGAGACGACCGAGTTCACCGCACTGACCAAGCAGGTGATCGGCGCCCTGCAGGCAAGCTCGAACCCGATGGGGTTCAACATCGGCATGAACCAGGGAGCGGTCGCCGGCGCCGGGGTGGCCTCGCACCTGCACCAGCACGTGGTCCCACGCTGGGGCGGCGACTCGAACTTCCTGCCCATCATCGCGCAGACCAAGGCGCTGCCCATGCTGCTCGAGGACGTCCGGGCCCGGCTGGTCGCCGACTGGCCCCGGGGCGACTGACCCCGGGGCGACTGACCGCACCAGCCGCCACTACCTCTCCCCAGCGCAGGGCGGACCAGGCTCGTCCGGGTCAGTACGCTGTTCCTCACCATGCTGAACCGACTGCTGCGCGTGACCTGGACGAAGGCCATGACGCCGATCGCCAAGATCTTCCTCGCGCTCGGAATCAGTCCCGACATCGTCACCATCGTCGGCACGCTCGGCGTCTGTGTCGGGGCCCTCGGGTTCTACCCGCGCGGGATGTTCCTCAGCGGCACCCTCGTCATCGTCGCCTTCATCTTCAGCGACAACGTGGACGGCATCATGGCCCGGCTGTCAGGCCGGACGGGCACCTGGGGCGCCTTCCTCGACTCCACCCTCGACCGGGTCGGTGACGCTGCCATCTTCGGTGGACTCGTGCTCTACTACGCCGGTGCTGGACAGTTGCGCCTCGCCGGCCTGCCGCTCGCCTGCCTCATCCTCGGCAGCGTCGTCAGCTATGCGAAGGCCCGGGCCGAGGGACTGGGGATGACCGCCAATGTGGGCATCGCCGAACGCGCCGACCGGCTCCTTGCCGTCCTGCTGGCGACCGGCCTCGTCGGCCTCGGGCTGCCCGAGGTCATCCTGCCGGTCGTCCTCGGGCTCCTGGCGGTCGCCAGCTTCATCACCGTGCTCCAGCGGATGCTCACCGTCCGGCGACAGGCCCTCGCCGCCTCGGACGCCCGGCCATCGTGAGTCCCGCGTCACACCCCGCACCCAGCCGGCCCCGCCGCTGGCCCGCCAGGCCGACGGACGCCGTGACAGTTCTGGGCTTTCGGATCGGGTGGGGTGCTGTGCGCCGACTGCCGGACCCCTCGGCATACCGGCTCTTCGACGTCATCGCCGACGTGACGACGCGCCGGGACGGCAAGGGCGTGCGGCGGCTGCGTGCCAACTACCACAGGGTGCGCCCGGAGCTGGACGACGCGGCCCTCGAGCGCCTCGTGCGCGCCGGGATGCGGTCCTACATGCGCTACTACTGCGACGCGTTCCGCCTGCCGGACCGCAGCGTCGAGGAGATGGCCCGCAGTGTCCGGGCGGCGAACGACGGGCCGATCCGGGCGCTGCTCGAAAGCGGCCGTCCCGCGGTCGCGTTCGCCGCCCACATGGGCAACTGGGACACCGCCGGGGCTTGGTCGACCACGCAGCTCGCGCCGGTCACCTCCGTGGTCGAGCGCCTCGAGCCCGAGGAGGTCTTCGCGGAGTTCCTCGAGCTCCGCGAGAGCCTCGGCATGACGATCCTCCCGCTGACCGGGGGCGAGGACCCGTTCGCGGGGCTCAAGCGGGCCGTCGAGCGCGGTGACTTCGTCGCCGTGGTCGCCGACCGCGACCTGACGAGCAACGGCGTGGAGGTGGACTTCTGCGGCCACCGGGCGCGGATGGCCAAGGGGCCGGCCGTCCTCGCCCTCATGACGCGGACGCCGCTCTTCGCGACCGCCGTCTACTACGAGGACGCCCCCTCGGGGCGGGCGTTCGGCGGCAAGCGTGTCGTCATCGACTTCTCGCCCGTCATCGAGCCGCCCGAGTCCGGTGACAGCCGCAGCAAGGTCCTCGCCATGACCCAGCAGTGCGCGGACTACATCGGGATGCGGGTGCGCGAGCACACCGAGAGCTGGCACATGCTGCAGCGGGTCTTCCTCGAGGACCTCAACGCGGCCCCTGGGGCCACCGCCGGCGGGCGCGGGCCACAGAGTGCCCAACCGGCCGGGCGCCGCGAGGTCGGGGGAGCGGGGTCGTGAAGATCGGCATCGTCTGCCCGTACTCCTTCGACATCCCGGGAGGGGTGCAGTACCACGTGCGTGACCTGGCAGAGGTGTTCATCGCCCAGGGCCACGACGTCAGCGTCCTCGCCCCCGCCGACGAGGCCACCCGCCTGCCCGCCTACGTCGTCGCCGCGGGTCGCGCCGTGCCGGTGCGGTACAACGGCTCCGTCGCCCGGCTCAACTTCGGCCCGATCACCGCGGCGAAGGTGGGTCGCTGGGTCGAGCGCGGCGAGTTCGACGTCGTCCACCTGCACGAGCCGATCACGCCGAGCGTCGCGGTTCTCGCGCTGTGGGCGGCCGAGGGGCCGATCGTCGCCACCTTCCATACCTCGACCCTGCGCTCGCGCACCTACCAGGCGGCATACCCGCTCATCCGCCCCAGTCTCGAGAAGATCCTCGCGCGCATCGCGGTGTCGGAGGACGCGCGGCGCAC
>JBPCOG010000426.1:0-8264 GCA_051000455.1 Lapillicoccus sp.
ACCAGCGCGTACAGCAGCCACAGCGTCAGCAGGGTGAAGGTGACGGCCGGCTGCAGCCACCACCGGTCGGTGCGCAGCGTCCGGGCGGCGATCTCGGCCCGGCCAGCCCCCGCGACGCCCTCCCCCAGGCCGACGGCTGCCCGCGTCACCGGACCCTGCTCACCGTTGCGGTCCCGACCATCCTCGACTCCTCTGCCGTCGTCCCCAGTTGCGCCGACCGGGAGTCTAACCCCTGCGCCGCGCCCCACCACGCAGGGCCCGCGCTCACCGGCGGACGAACACGGACCTGGCGAGACGGGCCGCCGCCGCGGTCAGCACCGCTGCAGTCGCCCCGAGGACCACGCCGGCCGCGATGACCGCGCGGTCCTGGGACCGGACTCCGAGACTCGGTATGCCGGGTGCCAGCCGGTCCGCCACCTCCGCACGCTGGAGCCCGCGCACACCCAACGGGGCCCCGTGCGCCGGCCCGTCCTCGGCGGGCGCCTCGGCGGGCGCACCGGCCGGCCGGTCCCCTCCCGGCCCCAAACGCGCTGCTCCCGGCTCCCGTCGCGCCCGGGCGTCGTCGACGTCGTTGGCCGCCCACGCCGCGGCGAGCAGGATCAGCTTGGCGATGAGGTTGAGCCAGAACAGCAGACCGACGACGACGACGATGGAGCCGAAGACCGGGTTCCGCGTCGCCAGCTGGATCAGCACGCCACCGAAGTACTTCAGCACCGTGAGGCCGAGCCCACCGACCAGGGCCGGCACCCTGACGTCGCGCCACGACAACCGCACGCCGGACAGCGTGCGGAGCAGCAGCGCGACGACCGCCGTGTCGATGGACAGGCCGACGGCGAGACCGACCACGGTGACCAGCACGGGATGGCCACCGAGCCCGACCAGCTCGGCCAGCCAGCTCGCAGCACCACCGACGACGCTGGTGAGGACCGCCGACAGCAGCAGGCTGGCGCCGAGCCCGACGAGCACACCGAGGTCGTGCAGCTTCGTGCTGACGAGGTTGCCGGCCTTGCCCTCCACCCCGAAGATCGCCCGCACGCCGTCGCGCACGGCTCCGACCCATCCGACGCCGGCGTTGAGAAGGCCGACCAGCGCGACGACCCCGGTGAGCGTCAGCACCGAGACCGGCGGCGCCTTGAGCTCGATGATGCCGCTCGGGTTGCCGGGGGTCCGGACGAACCCGGGAAGCGTGTCGTTGAGCGCCCGCCCGACCGCCTCGACGAGCTCGGGCCTGCTCTGCAGGACGAACCCGAAGACGGTCGCGGCGAGCGCGGCCGTGGGGAAGACCGAGAAGAACGCGAAGTACGCCACGCCCGCCGAGAGGATGTTCCCCCGTGCCTCCCCGAACCGCGTGAAGGCCCGGTAGGGGCGCAGACGCTGGATGCGCTGCCAGAGCCGCCTCACCGCTCGCCGTCTCCCGCCAGCTCGAAGCGCCGGACGGGCACCCACGTCCCCTTCACGTCCTGCTCGTAGAGGTGGAAGTCGCGCACGCTGAAGGTCGCCGTGTAACCGGCCATCTCCTCGTACGCCCGGTCCAGGGCCGCGTCGCAGACGTCGTGCGCGATGGTGACGTGCGGGTGGTAGGGGAAGGGGAGCTCGCCGTCGCAGGGTCCCGACCGGATCGCCTCCTCGAGCCGCTCGCACGCCGAGATCCCGTCGGACACCTGGACGAACACGACCGGCGAGACGGGCCGGAACGTCCCCGTCCCGCGCAGGACGACCGTGAACGGCGCGACCTCCGCGGCGGCCTGCTCGAGGTGCGCGACGAGCGGGGCCAGATCCTCCTCCACGACCTCGGTCGGGCCGAGGAGCGTGATGTGGGCGGGCACGCACTCGGCCAGCTTGTCGCCGAACGACGCACGCTTGGCCTGCAGCTCGAGCCCGTGTGGTTCCGGCACGGGGATCGAGACCCCCAGCGTCGTCCCGGCCGGTTCACCCGAGGTCGCGCTCGCCATACGCGACATTGTGTCAGGTACGTCGTGGCGCCCCGGCTGAGGTCCGCTTCCCCCCGCGCCCCCGCGCCCCCGCGCGGCCGTGACCACTAGCCTCGGCAGGGTGGGCAGCGATGCGCGTGGCGACGCCGGCGACGGTTTCGCCGCCGTCTACGGCGGGCGCCCGGACGGGGTCTGGTCCGCGCCCGGCCGGGTCAACCTCATGGGCGAGCACACCGACTACAACGGCGGGCTCGCGCTCCCCATGGCCCTCCCGCTGCGGACGTATGCCGCGGTGAGGCTGCGCGACGACGGCCTGCTACGGCTGTCGTCGCAGTCGGAGCCGGGAGGGGTGGTGGAGACGGAGGTCCGGCTCGTCGCGCCGGGCGCCCCGGCCGGCTGGGGCGCCTACGTGGCCGGTGTCTTCTGGGCGCTGCGCCACGCCGGCTACGAGGTCCCCGGGGCCGACGTGCACATCGCGAGCGAGGTCCCCGTCGGCGCCGGCCTGTCGAGCTCGGCGGCGCTCGAGTGCGCGGTCGCGGCCGCGCTCAGCGACCTCCTCGGGCTGGACCTGCTCCGCGACGACGCGGGCCGGGCGACCCTCGCCGCCATTTGCCAGCACGCCGAGAACGTCGTTGCCCAAGCCCCGACCGGCGGGATGGACCAGGCCGCCGCGATGCGCGCGCAGGCCGGTCACGCCCTGCTGCTCGACTGCCGGTCCGGCGTGGTCGAGCAGGTGCCCGTCGACCTCGCCGCGCAGGGCGTCGCGCTGCTGGTCATCGACACCCGCGCGGAGCACTCGCTCGTCGACGGCCAGTACGCCGAACGGCGGCACAGCTGCGAGGACGCGGCGTCCAGGCTCGGTGTCGCGACGCTCGGCGAGGTGGCCCGGGACGGCGTCGAGGAGGCACTGGCCCGACTGGACGACGACGTGGTCCGGGCACGGGCGCGGCACGTGCTGACCGAGATCGAGCGGGTCCGGCAGTGTGTGCGCGCGCTTCGCACGGGTGACCCCGACGAGATCGGGCGCCTCTTCCTCGCCTCGCACGCGTCGCTGCGGGACGACTTCCGGGTCTCGTGCCCCGAGCTCGACCTGGCCGCCGACACGGCCGTCGCCGCCGGCGCGCTGGGCGCCCGGATGACCGGCGGCGGCTTCGGCGGCTCGGCCATCGCCCTCGTCCCGCAGCAGGACGTCGCCGCGGTGAGCCGGACCGTGGAGGAGGCGTTCGCGGCATACCGGATGCGCCCTCCGCGCTGCTTCCCCGTCACCGCCGGCGGGCCGGCCGGGCGCTGACCCCTTGCTACTAGGGTGAAACCGTGCCCGACGAGACCAAGGACCACGAAGAGCTGCCCGGCAAGAAGGACTCGACCACCACGACCGAGACCGTCACGGCGGTGACGAAGGAGCCCCCCGCGCCGGTCGACGACCTCGTGAGCACCCGGCATACCCTCAAGGTGGGCAGGCGCACCCTGCGCTACACCGCGACCACCGGCAGGGTCGTCCTGCGCGAGGAGGTCTACGACGAGGGCAAGTTCACCGGGTTCAAGCCCAAGGCCGAGATGTCGCTGACGTCCTACGTCCTCGACGGGCAGCGGGCCGACCCGCGCCCGGTGACGTTCGCGTTCAACGGCGGCCCCGGCTCCTCCAGCGTCTGGCTGCATCTCGGGCTGCTCGGCCCGCGGCGGGTGCTCATGGGTGACGCCGGGCGCCTCCTGCCCCCGCCCTACGCCCTCGCGGACAATGCCGAGTCGCTGCTCGCCGTCAGCGACCTCGTCTTCATCGACCCCGTCTCGACGGGCTACTCGCGGGCCATCGAGGGCGGCAAGCCGGAGGACTACCACGGCTACACCGGGGACATCGAGTCCGTCGGGGAGCTGATCCGGCTGTGGACGGGACGCAACCAGCGCTGGATGTCGCCGAAGTTCCTCGCCGGGGAGTCCTACGGCACGCTGCGCGCAGCGGCGCTCGCCGAGCACCTGCAGTCCCGCTACGGCATGTACCTCAACGGCCTCATGCTCGTCTCCAGCGTCCTCGACCTCGGCTCGATCGACTTCGACAAGCAGCGCAACGACCGGGCCCATGCCAACTACCTGCCGACGTATGCCGCGGTGGCCCACTACCACGGCAGGCACGGACGCCGGTCGCTGAGATCCGTTGTGGCAGAGGCGGAGGCGTATGCCGCGCGCGACTACCTGTGGGCCCTGTCCAGGGGGAGCCGCCTCACCGCGACCGAGCGTGCGGAGGCGGTCGCCACCCTCGCGCGGCTCACCGGCCTCAGCGAGGACTACGTCGAGCGCGCCGACCTCCGCATCGAGCACTGGCGCTTCTTCGGGGAGCTGCTGCGCGACCAGCGGCGGACCGTCGGGCGCCTCGACGCCCGCTTCACCGGGCCGATGGCCAGCGCCATCGCCGAGAAGATGGACGCCGACCCCTCGCACGACGCCATCGCGGGACCCTACGCGGCGGCGTTCAACCACTACGTGCGCGACGAGCTCGGCTACGTCAACGACCTTCACTACGAGCAGATCTCGCGCCGGGTGCAGCCGTGGTCGTTCAAGGACTTCGAGGGCCGCCCGGTCGACGTCACGGGCCGGCTCGAGCGGGCGATGCGACAGAACCCGCACCTGCGCGTGCACATCTCCTACGGGTACCACGACGGGGCCACACCGTACTTCGCGGCCGAGGACGTCGTCGCCCACCTGCAGATCCCCGACGGGCTGCGCTCCAACATCGAGCACGCCCACTACGAGGCCGGGCACATGATGTACGTCCACGAGCCGTCCAGGCTGGCGCAGAGCAGGGACCTCGCCGGCTTCGTCCAGCGGGCCTGCGGCGCCGCCGTACCGGAGCGGTGATGGCGCGCCACGGTATGCCGGCCTCGTGCCGAGCACCCCGGCCTCGTCGCGAGTACCCCGGCTTTGCCGAATCCGGTGTCCGGACCACGGCGGCGCCCCTAGACTTTCACTGTGCGATCAGGCTCGGGGGGTCCTGCCGACCCGGTGGGTGACGACACCGGGCGGGCCGGCGCCGACCCGGGCCGGCGCCGCAGACGACGCCTCCTCGTCGCGGCCCTCGCCCTGCTGCTGGTGCCGCTCGTCGCAGTCGGTGGCTACCTCGGATACCTCAACCACCTCGTCGAGACCAACGTTAGGCACGCCGACCTGCTGCCCGGCCCTGACGCTCGCTCCCTTCTCGGCCAGCCTGGCGACGTCGGTGCTCCCCCGGGCACAGCGGGTCCCCCCGTCGTCGCCGGGCCCGGACCCGTCGACAGCCGGCCAGTGCCCCTGACCGGTGCGGGTGAGGACTACCCGCTCCTCGGTTCCGATGCCCGGGCCGGGGAGGCAGCCGGGCGCTCGGACGTCATCGTCATCGTCCACGTGCCCAAGGACCCCAAAAGGATTCAGCTGGTCCACTTCCCGCGTGACCTGTACGTCACCATCCCGGGGCACGGCAAGAACAAGATCAACGCCGCGTACGCCTTCGGCGGCGCGCCGCTGCTCGTGCGCACCCTGCAGGACCTGCTCGGGATCCGCGTGGACCACGTGGCACTGGTCGGCTTCGAAGGGTTCAAGGCGATGACTGACGCAGTCGGAGGGGTGGACGTCAACGTCGAGGAACCGAGCAGTGAGAACGGCTACGCCTTCGCCAAGGGCATGATGCACCTCAACGGCGACCAGGCGCTGGCCTTCGTCCGCGAGCGGTACCAACTCAGCCAGGGCGACATCTCCCGCGGGCGGCGCCAGCAGGCATTCATCAAGGCGCTGATGCTCAAGGGGCTCAGCCGCGACACCCTCGCCAACCCGGCGCAGCTGGCGAAGTTCTCCGACGCTGCCTCCCGTTACCTCACGGTGGACCAGTCCCTGCAGGGGTCGGACATGCGGTCCGAGGCGCTGCGCCTCCGGGACCTGCGCGGAAGCGACATCGTGTTCGTCACTGCCCCCTTCAGCGGCTTCGGCACGGCGCCGGACGGCGGGGCGATCGACATCGTCGACCAGCCGCGGATGGCTCAGCTGGGCAACGCACTGCGCACCGACACCATGGACGCGTACCAGTAGCCATGCAGCCGGTGGACCAGCGGCGTGGACGACCTGCACGACGAGCAGTCTCGCGCCGGGTCCGCCGTTCTCGTTCAAGGACTTCCAGGGCCGCCGCCGGCGAGGACTTCCTCGGCGGCGAGGTATGCCGTCGCCCCGTCCGGCACCGGTCGGCCGGCACCGCGCCCTGAAGGGTCGACGAGGTCCCATGAGGTGTCGCCGTTGAGGCAGCTGCGGGTGGCCGTCGTCGGCTGTGGCACAGCCGGGCCTGCGCTCGCCTTGATGCTGCACGCGGCCGGCCACGCGGTGGAGGTCATCGAGCGGGCCGAGAACCCGTCGGGCATCGGTGCCGGCATCCTCCTGCAGCATCTGGGCCAGCAGGTGGTGGGACGGCTCGGGCTGGCCGACGAGCTCCGTGCCAGGTCAGCCGTCATCTCCTCGGTGGACGCGACGAGTCTGGACGGCCGGGTGGTCATGGGGTTCGAGTACGCCGACCTGCCGGGAGGCGTGCCCGGGTGGGGCGTGCACCGCGGGTCGCTCTTCGAGGTGCTCCTCGGTGCCGTCCGGGCCGCGCACATCCCGGTGCGCACCGGGACCGCCGTCGTCGACGTGCGGCCCTCGGCAGACGGTCTCGCGGCCCACGGCACCGAGGGCATGCTCGGGGAGTACGACCTGGTCGTCGGAGCGGACGGGGCAGGGTCGGTCGTCCGGGACAGTGCCGGCCTGACCCGGAGGGAGCGAACCTATCCCTACGGAGCGCTCTGGGCGGTGGTTGACGACCCCGAGCGGGTGGCGACCAGCACCCTGTACCAGCGTTACGACGGCACCCGGCGCTACCTCGGCGCGCTGCCGACCGGCACCGACATGTCCAGTCTGTTCTGGTCCATCCGTGAGCGCGACATCGACGCCACCCTCCAGCGAGGCGTCGACCGGTGGCGTGCCGAGGCGCTGCCCTTGGCAGGACCGTACGAGCACCTCGTCCAGCGGGTCTCCGAGCTGATCCCGGCGCGGTACCGCCACGTCACGAGCACGTCCCCGGTCCGGGTCGTGGAGGGTGCCGGCGGTACCTGCGGCGTCGCCCTCGTCGGCGACGCGGCGCATGCCATGAGTCCCCAGCTCGGTACCGGCGCCTCCCTCGCCCTGGCCGACGCCTGGACGCTGGGCGTCATGCTGCGCCGGCACGCGGCGCTGGGAGCCGCGCTCACGGCATACCGGCTCGAACGCCGGGCGCACGTGCGGTGGTACACCGTCTGCTCGAGGGCGATGGTGCCGGCCTTCCAGTCCGACCTCGACGCACTCGCGTTCCCGCGCGACCGGCTGCTGGGTGCGCTCACGCGGCGCGCGTGGGTCCGCCGGCACATGGTGGCGATGCTGATGGGCTGCCAGACGTCGCCGTGGACGTCCTGGGACCTGCCCGGGGACTGACCAGCCGCGGGGCCGTTGACGGTCCGGTCAGGCCGCCGGCCGGTTCGCCGCGAAACGGTAGGCCTGCTCGTGGACCACCGCGCACTGCTCCCAGGAGAAGAGGCCGACCCGCTCGAGCCCGCGACGCTGCAGCTCCGGGCTGCGGGCTGCGGCATCGACGACGGCGCGCGCGAGGTCGGCCGGGTCGTGCGGGTCGAAGAGCACGGCCGCGTCACCGCAGATCTCGGGCAGGGACCCCGCATTCGAGGACACCACCGGGCATCCGGACGCCATGGCCTCCAACGGGGGCAGGCCGAAGCCCTCGTACAGACTCGGGAAGACGAGGGCGCGGGCCCGGCCGTACAGCGACCGCAGCTCCTCCGCCGGAACGAGCCCGCGGACCTCGACCCAGTCCGGCAGCGGACCGAGCGAGTCGAGCCCGCCGCCGGTGAGGACCAGCCGCACGGACGGGTCCCGCTCGCGGACCAGGGCCACCCCTTCGACGAGGCGGGCATGGTTCTTGTGTGCCCACGCCCGCGCAGGATAGAGGAGGAAGTTCTCGCGTTCCCCGAGCTGGGGGGTGAGGGCGGACGTGTCGACGCCGAGATGCGCGACGAAGATGCGCCCGGGGTCCAGCCCGAGGTGGTGGATGATCCGGTCCTTGGTGAACTCGCTGTCCGTGACGACGGCCCCCGCCCGGCGAGCGGTCCGCTCGTAGAACCACTTCCGGTAGGCCCGCTGGGTGCGGCTGAAGAACTGGGGAAGGTCGAGGTGCTGGACGTCGTGCAGCGTCTGGACGAGGGCCACCCCTGCGGGCGGTGGCGGGAGCGCGACGGTGAACGGCACGTGGACGACGTCGAAACCCGCCTGCGCCCGCCTGATCGCCCCGCGGCGGAC
>JBPCOG010000334.1:0-7265 GCA_051000455.1 Lapillicoccus sp.
GTCGTGACGCCGGGGACGAGGTCGGTGCCCACGGGCAGCAAGTGTGCCAGCACCCCGGCGCCCTGTGCCGCTCGCTCCCCCGTCAGCTGCCGACGTTGCCCGCCGCCGCCTTGGCGGCCTTGCGCGCCGGGGCAGCGGTCTTGCGGGCTCGGGTGGCGGTGGACCGGCCCTGCGTCCTGACCGCCGCGGCACCCTTACGGGCCGTCGTCGTGGTGCGCCTGGCCGCGGTGCGCGTCCGGGTCGCCGAGGCCTTGACCGTCTTCGCCGCCGCGTCGGCATCCGCCCGCGCCGTGTCGGCGAGGTCCTCCACGGCGCGCCCGGCCTGGTGCCGCCCGGTCGTGACCGTGGCCCGTGCCGACCGCCGGGTGCCCGTCACGGTCTTGCGAACGGTGGTCACCGCGCCCTTGCCTGCCGCCACGGTCTGGTCGACCTGGGCGATGAGCTCCGTGGTGGCCCGCTGCTCGCGGATGCGGCGCACCAGGTCCTCGCCCCGCTCGGCGAGCTCGTCGTACCGTCCCTGGGCGCGCCCGGCCATCTCGAGCCCCCGGTTGAGGGCCTGCGCCGGGGCGTCCTGCAGCTGCCGGGTGAGCCGGTCCACCCGCTTGGACGCCTGCTTCTGCAGGGCCTCGGGCGTGAGCTCCCTGCTCGCCCGGGCGGCCCGGGCCCGCGCGGTGCGGACCGTGTGCACCGCGAGGTCGCTCACGCCGACGGCGGCGTAGACGGGGGTGGCGTCGGCGACGCTCTTCCGGATCTCGGTGATGAGTGCCATGTTCGTTCTCCTTCAGCTGGTGGTGCGGGTGGGTTGCCTGCTCTTGCGGGTCGACGGCGTGCGGGTCGAGGGCGTGCGGGTCGCGGCGCTGCCGGTCGAGGCGCTGCCGGTCGAGGGCCGAGGGCTCGCACGCGTGGTGGCCGCACCGGCGGCGCCCCGTTCGCCGACGAAGGACTCGTAGACGTCGAGCAGGACCGAGCGCTGCCTGGCGCTGAGCCGGGGGTCGGCCGCGATGGCCTCGGGTACCCCTGGCCGCTCGTCCGGGGAGCCGTGCTGCTCGTCGAGGATGCCGGCCCGGACGTAGAGGGACTCGGCGGAGACCTGCAGGCCGTGTGCCAGCTGCTGGAGGATCTCGGCGCTCGGCTTCTTCAGGCCCCGCTCGATCTGGGACAGGTAGGGGTTGGAGACCCCCGCGAGCTCCGAGAGCTGGCGCAGCGATAGCCGGGCGCTCTGGCGCTGCTCGCGCAGGTAGGCGCCCAGGTCGGGCAGCGAGATCGGGCTCATGCCTCCATAGTGCTTGCTGTGGTTAGCACAATGCAAACTGTGGACAGCGTGAGATGTGCCACACCGTCGCCCGCAGCTGCCCGCTTCTGCTGGCCGTTCCGGGGCGGCCGATCAGCTCCTGCGGTCCCTGACGCCGAGCATCTCGCGGGCCGCGGCGGTCGACATCGGTGGCCGCTGCAGGAGGGTCGCGAGCTCGGCCGCCCGGGCGACCAGCTCGTCGTTGTGCCGCACCGGCCGGCTCCTGGCGAGCAGGAGGTTGTCCTCCATGCCCACCCGCAGGTGCCCGCCCGTGGCGAGTGCCGTCGCGGCGACCGGCAGGTGGGCACGCCCGACCCCGGTCGCGGACCAGCTGGTGACCTGCGGCGGCAGCATCGCCAACGCCCCGAGGAGCGCGGCCGGTGTCCCCGGCATACCACCGGGGACACCGAGGACGACGTCGACGTGCACCCGGCCGCCGAAGGGGAGCCCGTGCTCGTCGAGGAGGCGGCGCAGGGCGTGGACGTGGCCGAGGTCGAAGAGCTCGAACTCCGGCACCACCTCCCGCGCCTGGGTCTGCTGGTAGAGCTCGACGATGAACGGCCAGGGGTTGAGGAAGACCTCGTCGCCGAAGTTCGTCGTGCCGCAGGTGAGGGAACAGGAGTCGGGCTCGGCGTCCAGGACCGTGAGGCGGGCATCCAACGGGTCGTGCACGCTGCCTCCGGTCGACAGCTGCACGACCAGGTCGGTGGACTCGCGGACGGCCACGACCGTCTCGCGCAGCAGGGCCCTGTCAAGGGTCGGCCGGTGCTCGGCGTCACGGACGTGCAGGTGGATGAGCGCGGCTCCAGCGCGCTCGCACCGTACCGCGGTCTCGACCAGCTCGTCGAGCGTCGTGGGCAGCGCAGGCACGTCGTCCTTCGACGTCTCGGCCCCCGTCGGCGCGACGGTGACCATCGTCGCGGCGGCGTCGCTCATTGCTGCATCATGCCAGCGCGGCCGACACGCCCCCGGCGGCTGACGCAACCCCCGTGGCTCAGGGGCTGACGATGGCGACCTGCGCGGCGCCGATGCCGGCGACGGCGAGCGGCTCCTCGAGCGGCGTGTTGCGCTTGAGCAGCGCCATCGCGATCGGCCCCTCCACGTAATGGCGCGCGACCGAGGTCACGAACCCCACCTGCCGCTCCCCGAGGGTGACCGCGCTACCGCGCTCGGGCAGGGTGTGCCCCGACCCGTCGAGGTGGAGGAACGTGAGCCGCCGGGGGGGCCGGCCGAGGTTGTGCACCCGGGCCACCGTCTCCTGGCCGCGGTAGCACCCCTTGTGCAGGTGCACCGCGGTGCGCAGCCAGTCCACCTCGTGCACGATCGTCCGGTGGTCGGTCTCGAACCCGAGACGTGGACGCCACGCGGCAACGCGCAGCGCCTCCGCCGCCCACATCCCGGCGAGCGGCCGGTCGCCGGCTGCCGCCGCGAGGCCGGCGCGGGGCACGATGAGCTCGCGCCACTGCCGACCGGTCCCCGGGTGGGCGTCGACGGGGCCGTATGCCGTGGAGTCGCCGACCACGTCCGGCCACGGATCGCGCCAGGCCAGGGCCTCGCCCGGCGCCGCCTCGGCCGCGTGCGGCTCACCGAGCACGGCGTAGTCGCCGCTGCGGTCGCGCACCTCGACCCGCAGCATGAACCGCATCGAGTCCAGCCACCCGACGAGGGTCCCCGCGGTGGCCGGCTCGGCGGTGACCCAGGTGGTCTCCCCGTCGTCGACGACGTGCAGGTCGTGCTCGATGTGGCCCTTGGGGCTGAGGATGAGCGACTCGCGGGACACCCGGGGACCGAGCCCGACGAGGGCCTGGGTCGTGATGGAGTGCAGCCAGGAGAGCCGGTCGGGGCCGCTGATGGTCACCACCGGCCGGTGCGACAGGTCGACGACGGCCAGGCGCTCGACGAGCAGCCGCTGCTCGCGCAGGGGGTCGCCGTAGTGGGCAGCGACCGCCGCGTCGACCCCCGCGCCGGCCACGGCGCCTGGCCGGGACAGCAACGGCGAGCTCAGGTTCGTCGTCTCGCTGCGCATCCCGATCCCTCCGTGGACTGCCCTGCCGGTTCGCTCACCCCATCCACTGTAGTTCGGCACCGGCGCGGCGCCGGACTTCGGGACGCCGCACGTCAGGCGACCCGCTTCAGGCGCGCGGAGAGATGGCTGTGGATCGGCTGGCCGACGGCCGCCATGTCCATGGCCCACATCAGCTCGGAGTGGACCAGACCGTAGACCCGGGTCCCGGCGTTGTACTCCTTGGCGTGCGGGCTGCGCAAGACCCCGTCCGTCTTCAGCTCGACCTTCGCCGGCTGCAGCGCGCCGTAGTACAGCTCGAGGATGCCCGTCGGATGGGTCAGCAGCAGCTCGACCTCGCCGCCCTGCTCGTCCGGGCGCCAGAAACCGAGTTCGACCGCGGCCGGTCTCACCCGCTCCCCGCCCTCCGACTCGAGCAGCCAGGCCCGGCTCTGCCACTCGAGGAAGCCACGCCCGTCGTGCGAGCACACGATCTCCTGGCCGAAGTGGCGCGACTCGATGGTGCGGTAGCCGACGACGCCGGCGCCCTCCCAGCGACCCACCAGCCAAGCCAAGGGACGGAGCCGCTCGGGCAGGTCCAGGTCGAGCTCGAACATCACCGCACGACCCAGGATACGGAAGTCACCGCCAGATGGTAGCCCGGGCACCGCCCCCCTCGGCGGGCCGGCACGGCGGGCTCAGGCCCACAGGCGGGTCACCACGAAGACGACGACACCGACGACGAGCACCGATCCCGACCCCAGCGCCAGCTGCGCGGGCACCCGCCCCGAGGCGGGCAGGGCGCCGAAGGCCCGCCGGAACGAGTGGGCCAGGTAGGCGCACACCGCCCCGACACCGGCGGCGGCCAGGACCGGGACGTCGCCGTGCAGCGTGGCGAACGCCGCCGCGGCCAGGGCGGCGCAGACCGTCACGAGAGCCGCCGTCCAGCGCCGGCCCGGGGACGAGGGCACGACGAGCTCCACCAGGCTCGCGAACGCCAGTCCCGTCATCGCCACCGCGAGGTGGTCCGGGCCGAGCAGGAGGTACGGCAGGGGCACCATCGCCGCCCCGGACGCAACGAGCGCCAGCGCCCCGACGGTCCCGGCCAGCCCCGAGGTCAGCAGGTGCCGGCCGTCCCGGCGCAGCAGCTGGTGCAGGAAGGCGGCGGTGACGCCGACGGTGACGACCGCGGGAACCCAGCGCAGGTACGGTTCTGCGCGCGTCACTGCCGCCGCCGCCGTCACCGCGAGGGAGGTGCCGGCGAGGATCACGGACATGGCCCGGGGGTTGGACGCCTTGACGAGGCCGGGCCAGCCCCACGAGAGCACGACCCCCAGCACGCCGACCGCGACCGGCACCGCCACCGTCCCGGGCCCGGCCAACCCGGCCAGCCCGAGGGCGCCTGCTGCCGCGAGCGCGGCACCGACGGCCCCCGGACCCGGACCGGGCGGCGCGATGCCGTCGGCGGCGGCCGCCACGCCTCCTGGCGGTGCGGCCGGGGGGGACGCGTCAGGCATCATCGCTCATCCTCCGGAGAAGGGCGGAAGGACCTCGACCGTCGACCCGTCGCGGAGCACGTCCTCGCGCCGTGCAGCGCGCCCGTCCACGAGGAACGTCGCCACCGTGACGACGGCGCCGAGTCCCGGGTGGGCGGCCACCGCCGCGGCGGCAACGGACCCGACCGACGTGCCCTTCAGCAGCTCGCTGTCCACCCCGGCGGCCGCGCGAGCGGCAGCCCAGTAGCGCACGGTGACCTGTGGCTGGGGGTCGGCGGGCGGCATACCGTTGTCCTTCGTCGGGTGCGGGGGGTGCTGGTGGCCGAGGTCTCACGTGCCAGACCTGCGCCCCGGACGGGCGCCCGTCCGATTATCCTCGATGGATGGCCCGCCTGCTGCTCCTGACGAACGCCGTGGCGCCCAGCGCCGAGGTGCTCCCTGCCCTGGGGCTGCTCACCCACCAGATCCGCATCCTGCCTGCGGAGCCGACCGCGCTCGTCGACGCCCCGGCCGGTGACGTCGTCATCGTCGACGCCCGCCGGGAGCTGGCCCAGGCGAGGTCGCTCTGCCGAGTGCTCCGGGCGACCGGCCTGTCGAGTCCGCTCCTCGCCGTGCTCACCGAGGGCGGCCTGGCCGGGCTCACAAGCGAGTGGGGCCTCGACGACGTCATCCTCGACACGGCCGGCCCGGCCGAGGTCGACGCCCGGCTGCGGCTGGCCATGACCCGCGTCGACGACGAGCTCGAGGAGACCGGGCCCATCCGCGCCGGGGAGGTCACCATCGACGAGGGCAGCTACTCGGCGCGGGTGCGCGGACGCCCCCTTGACCTGACCTACAAGGAGTTCGAGCTGCCGAAGTTCCTGTCCCAGCACCCGGGCCGGGTCTTCGGCCGGGCCCAGCTGCTCCAGGAGGTCTGGGGCTACGACTACTTCGGGGGCACCCGCACCGTGGACGTGCACGTCCGCCGGCTGCGCGCCAAGCTCGGCGCCGAGCACGAGGCGCTCATCGGCACGGTGCGCAACGTCGGCTACCGCTTCGTCCCCGAGCGGCCCAGGGAGAGCGCCGAGGACACCGTCAACGCCTGAGGCAGCTCTCCGGGCGCGGTGGGGTATGCCGGGTGCCCGCCCCGGCGGCATACCCGGCCGTCCGCTCCGGCGCGGGACTACTGCCGGGTGATGCGCACGAGCGGGCCGGGGGTGTAGGGAGACACCGTCGGCAGGTACCTGGCGAACGCGTCGATGTCGAGACCGCCGAAGTACCTCCCGGTGCCGTTGCGGAACGCGGGGAACCCGTCCCCGCCCTCGGACAGGAAGTTGTTCGTGACGATCCGGTACGTCTGTGCCCGGTCCACCGCGACACCGTTGATCTTCACGCTCCCGTCCACGACGCCGGCCGAGGTGTAGGTGTACGTGAAGCCCTTCGACACCTGCAGCACCTTCGGTGCGGCGGGGGTGTTGGAGCCGGACCACTGCTGGTTGAGCAGGGCGTAGAGGTCGGCACCGGTCAAGGTCATCGAGACCATGTAGTTGTTGAACGGCTGCACGGTGAAGGCCTCGTCGAACGTCACGTCGCCGGGCGGTTCCTGGTAGGGCGAGTTGGCGTAGGTGAGGTCGGACCGGATGCCGCCGGGGTTCATGAACGCGACGAGGGGGACCTGCCCGCCGGTGACGGTGGACGGGTCCGCCAGCTGGGCGTCGGCGATGAGGTCACCGAGGGCTGACTCACCCGCAGCGCCCCTGGTGCGGGTGACGTCCGTCGTGATGTGCCCGATCACCTTGCTGGCGATGGGCCTGACCAGCGCCTGGTACTGCGAGATCAGCGCCGTCTGGCTGGGGTCCTTGGGCACGTCCCGGGTGACGAGCATGTTCGTCCCGGCGACCGAGGTGCGCACGATGTCCTGGGTGCGCCGGTCGTACGTCACGTTCGTCTCGGTGAAGAGCCGTCCGAACGAGGAGGCCGAGGTGAGCAGCCGCGGCTGGCCGGCCGGGTCCTTGACGCTGCAGACGTACGGCTGGTGGGTGTGCCCCGAGATGACCATGTCGATGGCCGGGTCGAGCTTCGCCGCGATCGGCAGGATCGGCGAGCTGCCGGGCAGCTGGGACAGGGTCCCTCCGCCGCCACAGGTGTAGTCGTAGTTCGGGTTGACGTCGTAGGTCCTGCCGGTGGCCGGGTCGGTCCACTTCTGCTTGTCCGGGGACCCACCCTGGTGGATGAGGACGATGATCGCGTTGACGCCCTGCTTGCGCAGGGCCGGGACCAGCGCGTTCGCGGCGGCGACCTCGTCGGTGAACTCGAGCCCCGCGACGCCCGAGGCGGTGACGATGCTCGGGGTGTCCTTGAGGGTCATGCCGATGAAGCCGATCTTGGCGCCCTTGAACTTCTTGACCGTGTAGGCAGGCAGGATCGTGTTGTTGGTGCCGGCGTACTTGACGTTCGCCGCGAGGAACTGGAAGTCCGCGCCCTCGAAGGTGTGGTC
>JBPCOG010000453.1:0-10715 GCA_051000455.1 Lapillicoccus sp.
CATCAGCGCGCGGTCGTTGTCGCCCATCGTGTACGAGAAGTCGGCGACGGGCAGCCCGTGGCTGTCCTTCTCGGCGGCCAGGGTGACACGGTTGTGGGGGAGGGGCAGGAACTCGCACAACGCCCCCAGGCACGCCCAGTGCACGTAGTCGCTCATGTAGCGCCGCAGGTCGGCGCCGAAGTGGCCCTGCGCCGACACGTGCTCCGCCCACGTGATCGGCAGGGGCGAGACCGTCTGCACCGAGAACCCGCGCTTGTAGGGCTTGGCCGGGTCGGTCTCGTAGAAGTCCTCGGTGCTCACCTCCGGGGGCGGACCCTTCCACATCCGCACCTCGGCGTCGAAACGCCCGCCCGTCTGCGGGGCACCCTGGACCATGAGGTAGCGCCCCACCTGGTCGAAGTCGTTGCACAGCCCGTCCGGGAAGCGGCTGGACGCGGAGTTGAGCAGCAGCCGCGGCGTCTCGATGGAGTAGCCCGCGACGGCGACCATCCTGGCGTGCTGGAACCGTTCCCGGCCGCGGTGCAGGTAGTGGACGCCGGTGGCTCGTCCGGTGCGCTCGTCCACCGCGATGCGGGTGACCATCGAGTCGGCACGGACCTCCGCCCCGTGCGCGAGCGCGTCCGGCACGTGGGTGATCAACGGCGACGCCTTCGCGTTGACCTTGCAGCCCTGCAGGCAGAAGCCCCGGTAGATGCAGTGCGCCCGGTGGCCGAAGCGGCCGTTCGCGATCGCGACGGGGCCCACCTTGGCGGTGATGCCCATGGCGAGCGCGCCGCGCTGGAAGACCTCGCCGTTGCCCGAGACCGGGTGCGCGGAGTGCGGGTAGGAGTGCGGGTCCCCCCACGGCCAGCGCTCGCCCGCCACCGGCAGCTCGGCCTCGATGTCCTCGTAGTAGGGCTTCAGGTCCGCGTACCGGATGGGCCAGTCCGCGCCGACGCCGTCCTCGGTCAGCGTCCGGAAGTCGCTGGGATGGAAGCGCGGCGTGTAACCGGCGTAGTGGACCATCGAGCCACCGACGCCACGGCCCGAGTTGTTGGAGCCGAGGGGGACGGGGTCGTCGCCGGAGAGAACGCGCGGCTCGGTCCAGTAGAGGTGGTGCGACCCGGCTTCGTCGCTGACCCAGTCCTTCTCGGGGTCCCAGAAGGGTCCCGCGTCGAGGGCCACCACCCGCCAGCCCTCACGGGCCAGGCGTTGCATGAGGGTGGAACCGCCAGCGCCGCAGCCGACGATCGCGAGGTCGACCTCGTCGTCGTCAGCGAAGCGGCGCATGTCGCGCCGCAGGGCGTGGTTGACGTCGTGGCCGTTGGCCGGCACCAGCCAGGCGGACTCGTTGCGGGAGCGGACCTTGCGGGTGCTGAGGCCCTTCACTGCGGTGCCCACGACGCCGGGTCCAGCCCTGGGTGGTGGTCGGCGACCTCGAACGGCTCGCGGGCATCGACCCCGATGTTCTTGTACCCGCGGGGGTAGGCGGGTCCGGCGAAGCCGATCTCATCCCAGGCCCAGGGATGGGAGTAGAAGGCGGTGCAGGCATAGCGGGTCCACAGGCTCCAGACCCGCACGGCCGGCATACCGTGCCAGTCGCGTCGACCGGCCAGCTGGACCGCTCGCACCAGAGCGGTCTGCTCGTCCCACCCGGCGCCAGCGAAGCCCGGGCCGACGACCGCGTGGGCGTCGGCGTCGAGGCCGGCGAGGGAGTCGCGCCAGGCCTGCCGGTCCTCGGGCATCGTCTCGTAGTGCCAGCCGTCGGTCTGGTCCTCGGCGAGGCGCGCGTCCACCATGGCCAGGACGGGCACCCGTGGCTCCGCGCGCTGGCCCAGCAGCTGGTCGAACAGCGCCGCGGCGACGGCCCCCTCGTCGGGGGTGAAGAAGCGCAGCGTCGCCGGGGCCTGCAGCCGGCCCGCGACAAGCCGGGCCGTCGGCGTGTCCCAGTGCGGCGCGAGGCCCATGACGTCCAGGCCGGGGAAGCGCCCGCCGCCGTCCTCCCGGGGGAGCGGGAGGCGGCTCACTTCTCGCGCCGCAGGACCGCGGCGAGCAGACCCATGCCCCCGACCATGGTCATCAGCAGGGGCGCGAGCAGGGGAGGCCCCATCTCGATGTTGTACCTGGCGTTGGACCAACCGCCCGGCTTCTGGGCCACCCCGCGGGCGTGCAGGTAGGTGCCCTGCAGGCCGTTGGCGACGATCGTCGCCGAGGCGAGTGGCAGGAGGGTCTTGGCCATCCGTTTGCTGAAGACCCCCGCGACGCCCGCAACCGCCCCGACCGGGCCGAGCACCACCGGCGCCCACATCCACGGGTCACCGAAGCTGGCCTTGTCGTGCTCGAAGTAGATCTCCGCTGCGGTGATGACGGAACCGACCGCCGTGAGGGCCGACAGGCTGCGCTCGAAGTGCCCGGTCTCGACGTTGCCGAGCATCCGGTCGATGCCGTGAACCGGGCCCGACAAGGGTCCGTCCGAGAGTGCGAGGTCGTTCCGGCTCAGGCTCTTGAACACCGTGGCTGGCTCCTGTCGCTGCAGCTGAGGTCGTGGCGTCCACCAAGTAAACCCCGCTTAGTTGCACACGCGCAACATTTGCGGTCCCACACGGGCAGCCGTTCACCGGCAGGCGGCGGTGTGCTCGTCCGGGGCCTCTCCGGGCTGGCCCACTCGCTGTCAGGCTAGCTCAGGGAGGACAGGCAGTCGAGGGCAGCACGGGGCGGTATCGTCAGCAGAGGCACTTCTCCAGAAGCGGGGTCGCGTGAGCTCTCGGTTCCAGGAGCTTGACTGGAGCCGCACACCGATCGGTGAGGTCAGCCTCCGCAGGCGCCGCGACCCGGTCACCGGCGCGGACATCTTCGAGGTCAAGCTCGGCGACGAGTTCCTCATGTCGAGCCTGTTCACCGTCGCCGAGGTCGAGGTGGCACGGCTCGCGCTGGCCCGGGTCCATGGGTCCGGGCTGGCCGTCGCCGTGGGCGGGCTGGGGCTCGGCTACACCGCCGCAGCCGTGCTGGCCGACGAGCGCGTCCACGAGCTGGTGGTCGTCGACGCCCTCGAGCCGGTCATCCGTTGGCACCGGCGCGGTCTGGTGCCGGTCGGGCCGGTGCTCACCGCAGATCCCCGTTGCCGGCTGGTCCACGGGGACTTCTTCGCGATGGCCGCCGGGTCCGGGTTCGACCCCGAGGCACCGCACCGGGTCTTCAACGCCGTCGTCGTGGACATCGACCACTCGCCCCGGCACCGGCTGGCAGAGGGAAGTCTCGGCTTCTACGGCGTGGCGGGGACGCGAGCGCTGGCCAGGCACCTGAGACCGGGCGGCGTCTACTCATTGTGGTCCAACGACTCGCCCGACGACGCCTACCTGGCGGTCCTGTCGGGGGTGTTCGTCGACGTCGCGGCGCAGGTCGTCAGCTTCCCCAACCCGCTCCAGGACCGTGCGGCCACCACACCGTCTACCTGGCCACCAGGGCGGGCTGACCCTTCGTCTCGCCGCCTGGACCGGGAGTACCGCTGATCGAGGAGCTCGCCCGGCCTGAGAGCCGCCACCGCGACTGAGGGCCGGGAGGTCCTGCTCAGGGGCCGTCGTCGTCCAGCTCGGCGAGCTCTCGGTAGTCTGCCGACAGGGGGACGACGTCGGTGACCGGCTGGTAGTCCGGATCGAGACGGACGAGGTCCCATTCGTTGATCCAGGCGCGCACGTACTGCCGCATCCTCGTCGCGCCGAGCTTCTCGAGGCCCGCGACGTCCGGCGGCTCCCATCCGTAGGCGTCCCCGTGCAACCGGCGCAGGGTGTGGTACGCCAGGTCCAGCTCCGCCTCGTCGGGTGCCACCAACGGCAGGAGATCGTGCTCGATGTGCCCCATCCCCACGTCTGCAAGGGCGGCCAGCTCGTCATACTCCTCGGTCTGTCTGTCCCGCAGCCTCCGGGGCACGGTCTCGCGGTCGTTCATGCCCGACAGCACCGCGGCCTCGAAGTCGTCTGTCATGGCGGCGACGACGACGAGGGGTTCTCCTTCGCCGCCCGGGTCCCCGTCGAGCCAGCGTGCCAGCTCGGCGTAGGACCGGCCCCGTTGCAGCACCGGGTAGCGCCCGACCAGCTCCACCTCGTCGAAGAGCACCACCCAACCGGTGCGGCCTGCTGCGCGCAGGAGCCGAGGCAGGAACCGCAGCCGCTGGCGGGCCAGGTCCCGCGCCTTGACGGGGGAGAACGTGAACGTCCTCGCCTCCCCGACGGCCTTCAGGTGGCGTCGCAGGTCCGGCATCTGCAGCGGGTCACCGGACCAGAAACGGACGATGGTGTCGAGGAACTCCTCGTCGGCGCCCGGCGTGTCGCTGCCGAGCCGCTGGTGGAGCAGGAGAGTGGCGTCGAACCGTTCGTTGACGTCCCGGCCCGGGCCGCGCAGCCACCGCAGCAGCTCGGCGTAGCCGGCGCTGTCCGTGTCCAACGCTGCCGCAGCCTCGGCCACGACGTCGCGCACCCCGTCAGGGGCGACCGCGGACCCCACGGCAGCCCGCAACACCTTTGCGGGGTCGTGCAGGGGGGTCTCCTTGCTGACCACCACGGTGCTGACGACGAAGCCGGCGGACATCGCGAGGTGGCCGAGGTGGGTGAGCAGATGGCTTTTGCCCTGCCCGAACCCGGCGCCGAGCAGCATCGAGCCACGTCCGCGCCGACCGTTCCCAGGCTGGGTGACGACCTCGAGCAGGCTGGCGAACCGGTCCTCGAGGTCGCTCTGGCCCGAACCGAGGGCGATGACCGCGGCGGCGTTGGGTACTCCGCTGCGCAGCGCCTCGATGGCGCGACGACGGGCAAGACGGTCGTCGTCCCACTGCCGTTCCGCACTCACCGCACAGCCTCCAGCCGGACGTCCAGACGGAGCAGGGACGCGAAGGGGTTGGCGCGACGCCTGTCCCGCACCTCGTCAGCAACCCTGAGCTGAAGGGCGGCGTAGGAAGGCAGTCCACGCTTCTCATCGCTGACCAGGTCTGGCGGCACCACCGCCACAACCAGCATGCCCACGAGGTCGTCGGTCCCGTCGATGAGCTGACGCAGCAGCTCGTAGGCGTCCAGCACCGCCGCCCTGCTGTAGTAGATGCCGGTGCGCTCCGGCAGCGGCGGGCGCCGCGCCTCGGCCAGTCTCGTCAGGTCGATGTGCACGACCAGCCCACGATGCCCGGCCCGCCGCAGCAGACGCCCGACCGAGGTGAGCATCGTCCTCGCGTTGTGGCGACCGATCCGCGCGTAGATCATCGCCTCGCGCAGCTGCCGTAGTCCCACCGGTTCGCCGGTGAGCCAGCTCAGGACGACGCCGGCCTCGGCCTGATGGACATCCCCGCTGCCCAGGTGCGCCTGAGCCAGGCGAAGCAGTGCCCGGCGCAGCTCGCGGGGCAGGGTGGTGTCGGTCAGCAGGATGTGTTCGAGCTGGCGCCGGACGCTTCGGTAGAGCTCGCGCGGGTCGAGGTCGTGCTCCTGCGCCACCTCGGCCACGGAGAGCCGGCCTGGCGCTGCCGGGACCGCTATGTCGTCGTAGGCACTGGCCACGACGGCCCCCGCCACCTGGTCCCAGTCGATCTGTCGAGCCACGGCGAAGAACACCTGGTCGACCAGGTGCGCCTTGGTCGTCTCGGCGGACAGGCACACCATCACGCAGTGCTGCTGGTCCGCCGCCTCCCGAAGGGACCGCTCGAACCGGTCGGCGACTGCGGCGTCCCCCGCCACCACGAGCTTGACCGACCCTCCGCCGGCGGGCAGGTAGGAGGCCAGGTACTCCTCCCCGAGAAAAGCCGCGTAGGCCGTTGCACTCATCACCCCGCCGCCGAGCACCGCGGCCGCCGGCCCGAGCCGGGGTGTCATGCGCGCTCCGTGAGCGAGATGCCCCAGTACAGCTGTTGCTGCCCCGTCTGCGCCACGGTGAGCAGGGCCCCCGAGCCTCGTGTCCCCGAGCTGGCATGCCAACGGAGCACCCGACCGGACCTCGTCGTCGCGACTGCGCTGGAGTCCAGCAGGTAGAGGTCGCGAGCGAACTCGGGGCGGGAGTAGTCGCGCTGCAGGCCCGGGAGCAGCGTCAGCACACCCCACACGTCGACGAGCCGCACCACCGCCCCGTCGCGTTGCTGCTGGGAGCGCACCAGGTCGTACCCCTGCGCAAGGCTCTCGAGGAACGGCTGCGGCTGGAACCGGGGTGGCCGCGCCTGCGTCGCCGCGAGCAACCCCACCAGCACCGACGGACGCAGCCGCTTCTCGCGGCGTCTGTCGATCTCGACGGCGGCGTCCCCGGGAAGCACCTTGATCACCGACGGGTAGCACAGCAGCCGCTCGTCCGCCGCGACCATCGACACGTCCTGGGCGGCGGCGGCGGCGAGCAGCTCCTGGGCGTAGGAGCCCGACGCCAGGTGCGCCTGCTCGTCAATACCAAACGACGCCGAGGCACCCTCGGCGGCCCGGGCGGCAGCCGCAGCGAGAACGGCGGCCCCGCTCAGCGCGCGACGTAGGTCACGCAGCTGCCCGCGCGAGGCGCCGGTCTTGGCCTTCTTCAGCTCGCGAGCCGCCGCCGATGTCGCCCTGAGAGCGTCGTCAACCCGGTCCTCGGTCGCTGCAAGTGCCGCCTCGAGTCCAGTCTCCCCAGCCACCAGCATCCGCCCTCCTTCGCCCTGACGCCCGTGGGTGAGGCTACCCGAGCGATCGGCCGGTATGCCGGTACGGCGTCGGTTCCCGTTGCGCCCTACGGAGCGCCGCCGGCGGGTGGAGGTCCGTGGGCCGCTGCGGTGTGACGACCCACGAGGGGCTCGTATGGGTCCCAGGAGTCGGCGAACGGCTTGTCGTGCGCAACCGAGGTGTGCCGGGTCCGAGCGCGTCCCGGGACCGGGGTCCGAGCGCGTCCCGCACTGTTAGGGTGGCCGCCACCATGACCAGCGGCCGCGTCGTCCTGCAGGGGTCCGACGGCCACGACCTCACCGTCACCTCGGTCGTCGCCGCCCTGGGCGGCACCTTCGGTGTCAGGACCACAGCGAGGGGCCTCGTCCGGCGGGCTCGGCTGGACACCTTCGACCGGCGCCTGCGGGCAGCCGGTCTGGTGCTCGAGCACGAGCGCGGTCCGTCGCTGGACCGGCTGGTCCTGGACCGTCCGGAGGGGAGCTCAGAGCTGACGGCGCCCGTGGCGGAACGCGTGCGCTGGCCGGCGCTGGCCGCCCTGCTGCCCGCCGGTCCTGTGCGTGACGCGGTGGGGCAGGGGGAAGGAAGACACACGTTGAGGGTGGCGTTGCAAGAGAGGAAGAAACGGAGCGCGGTCGAGCTGCGCAACGAGGACGAGAAGGTCGTCGTCCGGCTCGAGCTGGACGAGCCCACCGGCGCCACCGCCACTCGGTCCGAGCTGAGGGTGCACGCGCTGCGCGGCTTCGACAACGAGGCGCGGCGAGCGCTGCGGCTCCTGACCGGGCAGGGACTGCGGCCGGTCGAGGGCCCCGAGGAGCACGGACCCGGCTGTGGGCCCGCACCCGACACCGGCGCCCCGTCGACGGCCCTGCTGCTGCTCGCGCAGTCGCTGGGGGAGTTCCTCACCGCGATGCTCGACAACCTCCCGGGCCTGCTCGGCGACGTGGACACGGAGTTCCTGCACGACTTCCGCGTGGCGGTCCGCCGGACGCGGTCGACGCTGAAGCTGGGCCGGGCGGCGCTGCCCGGGGTCTTCCGCGACCGGTGGGAGCCGGCCTTCAAGTGGCTCGGCGACCTGACCACCCCGGTGCGGGACCTCGACGTCTACGAGCTGGGACTGCCGGAGATGACCAGCCGGCTGGTGGCAGCCGCCGGCGCGGACCTGGAACCCTTCGCCGCCCACCTGCACCGGCGCCGGGCAGCGGAACGCCGGGTGCTCGTGCGCGGGCTGAGCTCCGCGAGGTTCGCCCGGCTGGTCCGCGAGTGGGAGGGGGCGCTGGCCGAGCTGGCCCAACCCGCTGTGGGCGGGCCGGGGGAGCACCTGTCAGCCGAGGCGCTCGGTGCCCGCAGCATCTCGCGGGCCTACCGGCGGGTGGCGCGCGGCGGCGCCGCGATATCGGCGGACTCACCGGCCGAGGACCTGCACACACTGCGGAAGCGGGCCAAGGAGCTGCGGTACGCGCTCGAGGTCTTCGCGCCGGTGCTCGAGCCGGGTCCCCGCAAGCGGGCCGTCTCCGAGCTGAAGACGCTTCAGGACGTCCTCGGCCGCTTCCAGGACTCGGAGGTGCAGCGAACCGCGCTGCGCGGGTTCGCCGAGGAGATGGTGCAGCAGGGAACGCCGGCGGGGGCGGTGCTCGCCATGGGCGAGCTGATCGGGCATTTGGACGCCGAGCAGGCGAGGGCGCGACAGGACTTCGGCGGGACGTTCGCGCAGTTCGTGCGCCCGTCCAGCCAGCGGCGCATCCGCCGCCTCGGGGGTGGACGGTGAAGGTCCTGGCCACCTACAACATCAAGGGCGGGGTCGGCAAGACGTCCACTGCCGTGAATCTTGCCTATCTCGCGGCGCGCGAGGGCCGGCGCACGCTGTTGTGGGATCTCGACCCGCAGGCGTCCGCGACCTTCCTCTTCCGCGTGCGTGCGCGCGTCAAGGGCGGAGGGCACGATCTCGTGACCCGCAGGCGCCCAGTCGAGCGGGCCCTCAAGGCCACCGACTTCGAGAACCTGGACCTGCTTCCGGCCGACTTCAGCTACCGCAACATGGACCTCGAGCTCGACGAGACCAAGGGCCGGACCAAGCGCCTGGGTCAGCTGCTCCACAGCCTCGCCGGTGGCTACGACCTCGTCTTCCTCGACTGTCCGCCGAGCGTGTCCCTCGTCTCCGAGAACGTCCTGCGCGCAACCGACACCCTGTTGGTCCCGCTGATCCCCGCCACGCTGTCCCTGCGCACCTTCGAGCAGCTGACCCGGTTCATCGCCGGTTCGCCGGGCAGGTGCCCCGAGGTGGTCGCCTTCTTCTCCATGGCCGACCGTCGCAAGCGCCTGCACCGAGACGTCATCGACACGATGCCCCGTGAGCACGCCCGTGTCGCGCAGACCGTGGTCCCCGCGCTGTCCATCATCGAGCAGATGGCGGTGCACCGGGCGCCGGTACCGGCCTTCGCGCCGAGCAGCCGGGCGGCGCGCTGCTACGAGCAGCTGTGGGCGGAGGTCCGCCCAGCCTGAGAGCGGGACGCCCGGGCGGCCAGCCGCGGGGAGCTGCTCACGACGCCCGGGTCGCTGAGGTACCGCTGAACAGCGCTCACCCGCCGAGGAAGGTCTCGTAGAGCAGGAAGGCGTTGAGGAAGATGATGATCGCCGCCGTCACGGAGGCGGTGCGCGTGGTCAGCCGGGTGTTGACGAAGGTGCCCATGACGTCCCGGCGGCGAGTCAGCATGATGAGGGGCACGAGCGCGAACGGGATCCCGAACGACAGCGCCACCTGCGAGAGGACGAGCACCTCGGTGGGTGACACGCCCAGTCCGAGCACCACCAGGGACGGCGCCATGGTCACGGCCCGGCGCACGTAGATCGGGATCCGCCGGCGGATGAATCCCTGCATGACGACCTGCCCGGCATACGTCCCCACGCTGGAGGAGGACAGCCCGGAGGCGAGCAGCGCGAAGACGAAGGCGAGCGCCGCACCGCCGCCGACCAGCTCGCCGAGACCCGCGTGGGCGGCCTGGAGCGAGTCGACGTCGGTGCGACCGGTCACGTTGAACAGGGCCGCAGCGACGAAGAGCATGCTGAGGTTGATCAGTCCCGCAATGCTCATCGCAATGACGACGTCGAGACGCTGGAAGCGCAGCACCTCACGCCGCTCCTCGTCGTCCCGGCACGGGATCCGGCGCTGGGTGAGGGCCGAGTGCAGGTAGATGACGTGGGGCATCACCGTCGCGCCGATGATCCCGACGGCGAGCAGCAGGCTGTCGACGCCGCTGAAGCTGGGAATGAACCCACGCACCGCGTCCGAGGGGTTCGGTCCCACCTTGAGCAGGTCGTAGACGAACCCGAGCAGGACGATGAGCAAGAGGGCGATGATCGCCAGCTCGAACCGGCGGTAGCCACGCTGCTCCAGCGCGAGGATGGCGAAGGCGACCACCGCTGTGATGAGGCCGGCCGCGAACAGCGGCACCCCGAAAAGCAGGTTGAGAGCGATGGCGGCACCGACGAACTCCGCCAGGTCGGTCGCCATCGCGACGAGCTCGGCCTGCACCCACAGGCCGCGGCACACGCGCCGGCGCATGTGCAGCCGGCACAGCTCGGGAAGGTTGTAGCCGGTGGCGACCCCGAGCTTGGCCGAGAGGTACTGGACGAGCATCGCCATGAGGTTGGCCATGAGGATCACCCAGGCGAGGGAGTAGCCGAACTTCGCCCCGCCGGCGAAGTTCGTGGCGAAGTTCCCCGGGTCGACGTAGGCCACCGATGCGACGAACGCCGGCCCCAGCAGCGCGACCACGCCCCGGACCGGCCCGCGGCGACGCACCTGGCGCAGGGGGCTCTCGGCCAGGTCCAGCTGCAGGGCTGCCACCACCGGTGAGACGTCGGTCGCCGGGGAGTCCCCGGACGCCGGCGGGTTCATCGGACCACCGGAGCGGTCCGCGGCGCCGGGGCGATCCGCGCCACCGGAACGGTCCGCGGCCCCAGGCGCGTCACGGCGTCAGCTCCACGCGCATGGCCCCGGCGAGCTCGGACCCGACGGAGTGCACGTGCCCGGAGAACCGCACCAGCAGGTCGCCGCCGAAGGGCTGCCTGTCCAGCACCTCCACCTCG
>JBPCOG010000364.1:0-1369 GCA_051000455.1 Lapillicoccus sp.
CCTGCCGGCGCCGGTCGACGTCGTCGCCCACGTGCGCCGCCTCGAGGAGATGATGATCCGGGTATGCCGTGACCTCGGCGTGGCGGGCACCCGCGTCGAGGGCCGCAGCGGGGTCTGGGTGCGCGACGGCGGTACGGGCGCCGACCGCAAGCTCGGTGCCATCGGCATCCGCGTCAGCCGGAACGTCACCATGCACGGCTTCGCCCTCAACGCCGACTGCGACCTGTCGTGGGCGCAGGTCATCGTGCCGTGCGGTATCCCTGACGCGGCGGTGACCTCCCTCAGCCGGGAGCTCCGACGGGACGTCACCGTCGCGGAGGTGCTTCCCCTGGTCGAGGCGCACCTGAGCGAGGTCCTCGACCCGGTCCCGGTGGACGGCTGAGCGCGGCGTACCCTTTCCGGTGTGACCATCGCACCCGAAGGCCGCCGCATGCTGCGGGTCGAGGCGCGCAACGCCGAGACCCCGATCGAGCGCAAGCCGTCGTGGATCCGCACCACGGCGAGGATGGGCCCGGAGTACACCAGCCTCCACTCGATGGTCAAGCGCGAGGGGCTGCACACCGTCTGCCAGGAAGCCGGCTGCCCCAACATCTTCGAGTGCTGGGAGGACCGCGAGGCGACGTTCCTCATCGGCGGCGAGCAGTGCACCCGCCGCTGCGACTTCTGCCAGATCGACACCGGCCGGCCGGCCGAGCTCGACCGCGACGAGCCGCGGCGGGTCGCCGAGTCGGTCCGGCAGATGGGCCTGCGCTACTCGACGATCACCGGGGTCGCCCGTGACGACCTGCCGGACGGCGGGGCCTGGCTGTACGCCGAGACGGTCCGGCAGGTGCACGAGCTCAACCCCGGCACCGGTGTCGAGATCCTCGTGCCGGACTTCAACGCGGTCCCCGAGCTCGTCGGGCAGGTCATCGGCGCCCGGCCCGAGGTGTGGGCGCACAACCTCGAGACCGTGCCGCGGATCTTCCGCCGGATCCGGCCGGCCTTCGGCTACGAGCGCTCGCTCTCGGTGATCACGATGGGCCGGGACGCGGGGCTGGTGACCAAGTCCAACCTCATCCTCGGCATGGGCGAGCAGGGCCACGAGGTCGAGCAGGCGCTGCGCGACCTGCACGCGGCCGGGACCGACATCGTCACCATCACCCAGTACCTCCGGCCCTCGCCGCGCCACCACCCCGTCGACCGATGGGTCCGGCCGGAGGAGTTCGTCGACTGGTCCGAGCTGGCGACCGCCATCGGGTTCAAGGGCGTGATGGCCGGTCCGCTGGTGCGCTCGTCGTACCGCGCCGGCCGGCTGTGGGCGACCGCCATGCGCACCTGGGGCCGGCCGGTCCCCGACCGGCTGGCGCATCTCGCCGCGCGGGCGGAC
>JBPCOG010000206.1:0-17818 GCA_051000455.1 Lapillicoccus sp.
GCGACGACTCGGCCTCCCGACGCCGGGGGGCCAACGGGGTCGGTGACGCGGGTTGCTGATCCGCAGGCGCCGGTCTCGATCCCACTGGCGAGGCGCGCGGGGGGCACGGCCACGCCGACGGTGCCGGCGGTGCCGGTGGTGCCGGCTCGGGTGGGGTCGTTCACTGAGCCCGTCCTGTTCCCGGATGGGGTGGCGTTGGCTGTGACGTCGGTGGTGCAGGGCACGGTGGCTGGGCAGGGGCCGGGGGTCTCCTCGGGCGCGCCGATGACGAGGGTGGGTCTCGAGCTGACCAATGGCACGGCTCGTGAGGTGCGCTTGACTGCCGTGGTGGTGACGATGACCTATGGGCAGCCTCGCCGGATCGCGGCTCCGGTGTACGTGGAGGGCGTGGCCGACTTCGCCGGCACCGCCAAGCCCGGCGCTAAGTCCCGGGCGGTGTACGCGTTCACGGTCCCGACCTCGGAGTTGGGTGAGGTCGTCATGTCGGTCGATCTGGACGGGGTCCACGCCCTGGCTACCTTTCAAGGGAAAGTGAAGTAGATGAGGACTATGTTGCGGACCGTGTTGGTGGGGGTCGTTGTGTCAGCGCTGGCTGGGCTGGGTCTGACCGGGCCCGGGTCGGCGGCTGCTGACACGGCTCCGGTGGCGCCGCTGCCGGCGACGGTGTCAGCGGACCCGCTGCCGACGTGGCAGGTCACCGGGGTGGTCTGGAGCCAGGTCGTGGTCGGCAACACGGTGTACGCGACGGGTAACTTCACCAAGGCGCGGCCGCCGGGGATGTGGCAGGGCGGTCCCACGGAGATCACGGTCGGGCACTTGATCGCCTACGACATCACCACCGGGGCGCGGGTGGCCTCGTTCAACCATCTCCTCAACGCCCAGGGGATGACCGTCACGGCCTCCCCGGACGGCTCCCGGGTATACGTCGGGGGTGACTTCACCACGGTCGACGGCATCGCGCGTAGCCACATCGCCGCGTTCGACACGGGTACCGGCGCGTTGAGCCAGGCGTTCGCCCCGGCGATCAACGGCCAGGTCCGCTCCGTGGCCGCGACCAACACCACGGTGTATGCCGGTGGCGCCTTCGAGAGCGCCGAGGGGGTGGCCCGTAACCGGCTGGCCAGCTTCGCCGCGTCCAACGGGGCGATGAGCCCGGCCTGGGCCCCGACGGTCCCGGACGGCTACGTCTGGTCGATGGTCGTGGCCCCGGGCGGGTCCAAGGTGGTCATCGGCGGGCAGTTCGACACCCTCAACGGGGTCGCCGTCCACGGCATGGGCGCCGTGGACGCGGTGACCGGGGCGAGCATGGCGTGGGCCGCCAACACGGTGATCCAGGACTCTATCAACGGGGCGATCACCTCGTTGCGCACCGACGGCACGTCGGTGTACGGGTCCGGCTTCGCGTTCGGGGCGGGGTCCTCCTTCGAGGGCACCTTCTCGGCGAACCCCGTGACCGGGGCGATCAACTGGCTCAACGACTGCCACGGGGACACCTATGACGTCTTGCCGCTGGGCAAGGTGGTCTACAGCGTGAGCCACGCCCACGACTGCTCGTGGATCGGTGCCTACCCGGACACCAGCCCGCGGGTGCGCTGGCAGCACGCCCTGGCGACCACCAACTACGCCACCGGCACGAACAAGGGGCCCGACAACTACGGCTGGAACTTCAACGGCCAGCCGGACTCGACGCTGCTGCAGTGGTACCCGGACCTGGGCATCGGCACGTTCACCGGCCAGTACCAGGCCGCGTGGAGCCTGGCCGGCAACGCCACCTACGTCGTTCTCGGCGGCGAGTTCCCCACCGTCAACGGCGGTGAGCAGCAGGGCCTGACCCGGTTCGCTGTCACCAGCGCCGCACCGAACAAGCGCGGACCCCAGTACACGACCGTGCCGGCCCGGCCCACCCCGGCCACCACCGCCACCGCGACGACCCCGGGCGCGGTCCAGGTGAGCTTCGGCACGGCGTGGGACATGGACAACCAGCGCCTGACCTACGAGGTCATCCGAGACGGCCAGAGCGTGGTCTACACCACCACGGCAGACACCAACTTCTGGACCCTGCCGAACCTCAGCTTCACCGACACCGGCCTGGCAGCCGGGTCCCACTCCTACCAGGTCCGGATCAAGGACCCCTTCAACAACACCCTCCTGAGCCCGGTGTCGAACACGGTGACCGTGCTCGCGGGCAACCAGCCACCGGTGGCGGCGTTCACCTCGACGGCGGCGAACCTGGTCGCCTCGTTCGACGGGTCGGGCTCCTCGGACCCGGACGGCACGATCGCCTCCTACGCGTGGGTCTTCGGTGACGCCACGACCGGGACCGGGGCCAAGCCCTCGCACACCTACGCCGCGGCCGGGACCTACAGCGTGAAGCTGACGGTGACCGACAACCAGGGCGCCACCAGCTCGGCTACTCGCGGCCTCGTCCTGGCCACCGCCGCCGTCCCGCGCCCCGATCACGTGGTGGTCGTCGTCATGGAGAACCACTCCGCGTCCTCGGTCATCGGGAACGCCCAGGCGCCGTACATCAACTCGCTCGCCAACGGTGGGGCCAACATGACCCAGTCGTTCGCGATCACCCACCCCAGCGAACCCAACTACCTGGCGATGTTCTCGGGCTCCACCCAAGGCCTGACCGACGACAGCTGTCCGAACACTTACGCGTCGACGAACCTCGCCGGGCAGCTGGCGGCAAAGGGCCTGCCCTTCACCGGCTACTCGGAGGACCTTCCAAGCGCCGGGTTTACGGGGTGCTTCAGTGGCAACTATGCGCGTAAGCACAACCCGTGGGTGAACTGGCCGTCGGTCCCGTCATCGGCAAACCAGCCATTGACCGCGTTCCCGACGGATTACACGCAGCTGCCGGCGGTGTCGTTCGTGATCCCCAACCTGCAGAACGACATGCACGACGGGACGATCGGCCAGGCTGACACGTGGTTGCAGAACAACCTCGGCGCCTACGCCACCTGGGCTCAGCAACGCAACAGCCTCCTGGTTGTCACCTGGGACGAGGATGACAACACCGCGAACAACAAGATCCCCACAATCGTGTGGGGACAGCAGGTCAAGACGGGGCAGTACCCGACGCTGATCAACCACTACAACGTCCTACGCACCATCCAGGATGCGTATGGTCTGCCAGCCAACGACGGCAGCGCGGCTGCGTCGCCGATCACCAACATCTGGAAGGGTCCGAACCAGCCGCCGGTGGCGGCGTTCACCTCGACGGCGGCGAACCTGGTTGCCTCGTTCGACGGGTCGGGCTCCTCGGACCCGGACGGGACGGTCGCCTCCTACGGGTGGGACTTCGGTGACGCCACGACCGGGACCGGGGCCAAGCCTTCGCACACCTACGCTGCGGCCGGGACCTACAGCGTGAAGCTGACGGTGACCGACAACCAGGGCGCGAGCAGCTCGGTGACCAAGGCGGTGACCGTGACCTCGGGGCCGTTCGCCAAGGACACCTTCGCGCGGACCGTGGCGAACGGGTGGGGCGCCGCCGACGTCGGCGGCAGCTGGAGCGTGTCCGGTGGCTCGGCCAACTTCTCCGTCGCTAACGGGTGGGGAAAGCTCGCCACGCCCGCTCCCGGCACGGGGGTGACCGCCTTGCTCAGCGGGGTCTCGTCGCTCAACACCGACCTGCAGTTGCAGTTCGCCATGGACAAGCTGCCCACCGGCGGTGGCCAGTTCTTCTGGGTCATCGGGCGTGGCGCCCCGTCCGATGGGTACCGCGCCAAGGTCTGGGTCTCGAGCAACGGCACGATGGTCCTCTACCTGAGCAAGTACGTCGGGGGGGCCGAGACCGAGCTTGTCAGCAGTGTCGTCCCCGGGGTGACCTATGTCCCCGGCGACGCCTACCAGCTGCGGCTGCAGGTCCTCGGCGCAGGTCCCACCACTCTGCAGGCCAAGGCGTGGAAGGCCGGCACGAGCGAGCCGGCCGCGTGGACGGTGACTGGGACGGACTCGACCACGTCGCTCCAGAGCGCTGGCGCCATCGGCTTCCAGACCTACCTGTCCAGCAGGGCGACCAACGCCCCTCTTACGATCAGTGTCGGACAGCTCTTCGCCCGCAATCCGTGATTCCCTGCTGACCGATGACTGCTTCAGAGGGTGGCGGGTCGTCGTGACCCTCCCCGTGCCCGGTCCGCTCGTGGCGCTCATCGCCGAACGCGGGGGTGAGGTGTCCTTATGCCCGAGCCCGGTACTCCGCAAGAGTGCCATGCGCCCGGCCGGCTTCGTCCGGCTGGGGACGCACGCCGTCCGCAGCCTGCTGCCCGGAAACCGACTGCTTCGCCGGTTGGCCCCCGACCTGGTGTACGTCAGCACGATGACCCTTCCGTTGTGGCTCATGCTGGGGCGGCTCCGGCGCACGCCCGTCCTCACGCACGTCCACGAGGCCGAGCGGTCGGTTCCCTGGCCGGTCCGTCGCCTGCTCGCCCTCCCGCTGCTCGCGTCCACCTCCATCGTGACCAACAGCCAGTTCAGCGCTGGCGTCCTGCGGTCGTCCTTCGCCGGGCTGGCCCGGCGCACGACGGTGATCTACAACGCCGTCCCGGGGCCGCCGGAGACGGTGCCCGTCCGCGACACGCTCGCGGGTCCCGTCCGCCTGCTCTACGTCGGTCGGCTGTCCCCCCGGAAGGGCGTGGACGTGGCCATCGACACCATTGCCCTGCTTGCCGAACGAGGCGTCGACGTCTCCCTCGAGATCGTCGGCGCCGTGTTCCCGGGCTACGAGTGGTACGAGCAGCAGCTCCGGGACCAGGTGCGGACCCTCGGCCTGACCGAGCGGGTCGTTTTCCGCGGATTCGAGGTCGACATCTGGCGACGGCTGGAAGCAGCGGACATGGTCCTGGTCCCCTCACGGGCCGATGAACCGTTCGGCAACACGGCCGTGGAAGCGGTACTGGCCGGGCGGCCGGTGATCGTCAGTGCCACCAGCGGCCTGCTCGAGGCCGCCCGTGGGTACAGCTGCGCCAGGGTGGTCACTGCCGATGACCCCAGCGCCATCGCCACCGCGGTCGAGGAGCTGGGCAGCCACTGGGCCGAGGTCCGCTCCGGTATCGCGGCCGACACTGCCGAGGCCGCAGAACGCAGCGCGCCCGCCCGGTACCACCAACGCGTGGCGGCCCTCGCCGCCACCCTCGTGAGGGGCCGGGTGGCCTAGCGTGACCACCCTGGAGGAGCAGCCACCGGTGCCGGCTCTGGGCCCGGTCGAACCGGTCCTCGCGAGCAGGGCGGCGCGGGGCGGCTTCATCACGGTCGGCGGCCAGGTCCTCAAGATCGTCCTTCAGGTTCTTGCGGTCGTCCTGCTCGCCCGACTGCTCAGCCCGCGTGACTACGGGCTGGTCGCCATGGTCATGACCGTCATCGGGGTGGGCGACCTGCTACGGGACTTCGGCCTCTCGTCGGCCGCCGTCCAGTGCCGGGCGCTGTCGCGCAAGCAACGCGACAACCTCTGGTGGATCAACACGGCGATCGGAGTCGGGCTCGCCCTTCTCGTTTGCGCCGCAGCACCGCTCCTCGCCAGCCTCTACGACCGGCCCGAGCTCACCGGCCTGGCTCGCGTCCTGTGCGTCACCTTCGTCATCAACGGCGTCGCAACCCAGTACCGGGCCGATCTCAACCGGCGCATGCGCTTCGCACAGCTCGCCCTTGCCGACGTCACCGCTCCGGCGGTAGGGCTCGCCGCAGCACTCGCCGCCGCCCATGTCGGCGCGACATACTGGGCGATCGTGGTCCAGCAGGTGGTCACCCTCGCCGCGATGCTCGCCGTCGTGGTGTGTTCAGCACGGTGGCTGCCCGGTCGCCCCGACCGCTCGGTGCCGATGGACGGTCTGCTCCGCTTCGGATGGAACCTTGCGGGCTCGCAGGTGGTCGGGTACCTGGGCAGGAACGTCGACTCCCTGATCATCGGCGTGCGCTTCGGCGCCGTTCCGCTCGGACTGTACAACCGGGGATACCAGCTGCTCATGACTCCGCTCGGCCAGCTGTGCGCTCCGACGACGACCGTCGCACTGCCGGTCCTGTCCCGGCTTCGCGAGGAGCCGATGGAGTACAGCCAGTACCTCCGACGCGGGCAGCTCGTCATGGGCTACACCCTCGTTGCCGGGCTCGGGCTCGTCATCGGGGGCGCACAGCCGGTGACAGCGGTCCTGCTCGGCGAGCAGTGGACAGCGGTGACCCCGGTCCTGCGCCTGCTCGCGCTGGCGGGGATGTTCCAGACCCTGGCGTACGTCGGCTACTGGGTCTACCTCTCGCGTGGGCTGACCAAGGAGCTGCTCCGCTACACGATGCTCACGACCGCCATGGCCGCCGTGTGCATCCTCGTCGGCAGCACCTGGGGAGTCGTCGGTGTCGCTGCCGGGTATGCCGTGTCCGCTGCGCTGGAGTGGCCGCTCTCGTTCTGGTGGCTGGCCCGTCGATCCGACATCCCTGTCCGGTCACTGGTCCTCGGCGCCCTGCGCGTCGTGGCGTTCACCCTGCTGATCGCTCTCGCCTGCTGGGGGGCGGACGTCGCATGGGCCCAGCACGTGGAGCTCGTGCGACTCGTCGCCGTGACGGCCACCGCGGCCGTCGGCTACGTTGCCCTGGCCGTCACCGTGCCCCCCTTCCGACGCGACGTCGCCGGCGTGCTGAGGATCGTCCGCAGGGCAGTCCATCGATGACAGATGGGCTCGTCACGGTTGGCGTCGTCGTCGTCAACTTCGGCTCGTCGCACCTGCTGGAGGCCAACCTCGTGCCGACCGCAGACGGGTGCCCCGGAGCGGTGGTGGTCGTCGTGGACAACTACGTCGACGCCGGCGAGCGCCGCGCTGTCGAGCAGCTCTGTGCCCGTCACGGATGGGAGCTGGTGGCACCCGACCGGAACCTCGGTTTCGGTGCCGGAGCCAACCGCGGTGCCGCGCGGGCGATCGAGTTCGGAGCCGACGCCCTGCTCCTGCTCAACCCCGATGCCTCCATCGACGGCGACAGCCTCCGAATCCTCCGGCAGACGCTGGCCGGCGACCCCCTCACCATGCTCTCGCCCCTCGTTGTGCGGCCCGACGGGACGATCTGGTTCTCCGGCAACGACCTGCTTCTCGACTCAGGGACGCTGCGCACGACCCGCCGCCGTCCCGGGGACAGTGATGAGCCGGTCGAGACCTGGCTGAGTGGCGCCTGCCTCATGGTCGCCCGTGCGCTCTGGGAGCGGGTCGGCGGCTTCGACGAGCGCTACTTCCTCTATTGGGAGGACGTCGACCTCTCCCACCGGGTCCGTCTCGCCGGGGGAGAGCTTGCGGTCGTGGAGACCGCCCGAGCCATCCACGACGAGGGGGGGACGCAGCGACGTCTCGGCCGAGCCATGTCGAGCACCTACTACTACTACAACATCCGTAACCGGCTCCTCTTCGCCGCGCTACACCTCGACGGTGCGGGACGGAGACGCTGGGCCCTCACCTCCCCCCGCGCCGCCTACGACATCCTCATGCGGGGCGGACGGCGCCAGTTCCTGCACCGGCCGTGGGATCCCGTTCGGGCAGCGGTTCGGGGAACCGTCAACGGACTGGCGCTGCTCCGCCGGCCAATCGCCCGCCACGAGGCCGCCACCGGCAATGCGGACACGCGCGCGCCCTCCGGCGCCCGACCGCTGGTCGTCCTTCAGTCCTTCCAGCGACCGCGCCCCACCACCAACCCCTACATCACCATGCTGGGGCAGCAGCTCACCGCCGACCCCCGAATCGAGCTGCGCACCTTCTCGTGGGTCGAGGCGCTGACCAGGCGGCACGATGTCTTCCATGCCCACTGGCCAGAGATCCTCGTCTCCGGAGGGTCGCCACTGAAGAAGCTGGTCCGACAGGTGCTCTTCCTGCTGCTGCTGGTGAATTTCCGGGTGCACCGGACCGCCGTCGTGCGCACCATGCACAACCTCGAGCTGCCACAGGGGATCAGTCGCCGCGAGGTCGCGCTGCTGCGGCTGTTCGAGCATGAGACGGACGCACTGATCCGGGTCAACAGCTGCACCCCGATGCCAGCCGGCACTGTGTTCGAGACGATCCTCCACGGCCACTACCGGCCGTGGTACGAGCCGTATCCGCGTTCCGAGCGGGTGCCGGGGCGAATCGGCTACTTCGGCCTCATCCGACGGTACAAGGGGGTGGAGGCCCTCGTCGGGGCGTTCCGCGAGACCAGTGATCCCGGGCTGTCGCTGACCGTCGGGGGCAAGCCCTCGACCGAGGACCTCGGTGCGGGCCTGCGCGCCCTCAGCGCCCCCGACGAACGCGTCCGCCTGACGCTGAGGTTTCTCGACGACAGTGAGCTCGTCACGGCGGTAGGGGAGTCCGAGCTCGTCGTCCTGCCCTACCGGGAGATGCACAACTCGGGTAGCGCACTGACAACGCTCTCGCTCGACCGCCCGGTGCTGATGCCGGACAACGAGGTGAACCGGGGCCTCCAGAACGAAGTGGGCCCCTACTGGGTTCACCTCTACCAAGGGCCGCTCACCGCCGACCTCCTGGTGCAGACCCTCGCAAGGGTGCGAGCGGGCCCCGATGACGAGGGACCTGACCTGTCCGCACGCGGGTGGGACGGGACCGCGGACCGGCACCTCGCGGCATACCGGGGGGCGGTAGCCTCGGTCCGCGACTCCTGCCGCGGTCGACGGCCGCGGACTCGTGCACCCGGTCGCTGGCGGAGGAGGGCGTCGTGGGGGCGATGAGCGTCGCGCCGGCGCTGGTGCCCGCGCTGACGGGTCCGGCCATGGACCGGTATGCCGTGCTGCTGGCTCTGGCGGGTATGGGCCTGGTGGGGCTCCTCGTGTTGCGGAGTCACCCGAAGGTCGGCGTCGCCCTGTGGTTTCTCGTGGTCTGTTTCGTGCCGACCTGGGTCGAGGCCAACGTCGGGGTGCTCATCCCCCCGACGACGCTCGTCGGTGGTGTCCTCCTGGCGTCCATGGCTCTGCTGCTCCCCAGCCGGGTCACGGTCGCTGACTGGCTCGTGGGCTTCTTCTTCGTCGCGTGCCTGGTGCCCGTCCTCGTCGGCGCGTCGAGCCTCGCCGCCGTGTCCGCCGTGATCCTCAAGTGGCTCATCCCGTTTCTCGTCGGCCGGCTCCTGCCGCTGAGAGTGCCGACCGACTGGATCTACCGGTGTGCGGGTGTCTTCTTCACCGGCGTCAGCGTCCTGGCGATCCTCGAGTCGCTCCTGCGCTGGAACCCGTTCGTCACGGTGGTGGCCAACAACGTCGACTACCGGACCTGGTCTCCGCTGCAGCAGCGCGGGTCCCTGTTGCGTGTCGAGGGTGCGTTCGGCCACTCCATCGCCCTGGGCACCTCGATCGCGCTGGTCCTCCCCCTCGTGCTGGGCAGCAGCCTGCGTACCCGCACGAAGGTCGTCATGGTTGCGGCCATGCTGTCGGCCGTCGTGCTGACGCTCAGCCGGATCGGCATCGTCTGCTCCGTCCTCGCGCTCGTGCTGTTCGTCGTGTTCTCCCGATGGGGACTGACCGCTCGTGCCCGCGCCGTGCTGTCCGGGGTCCTCGTCGTCGGGGTGCTGGCCGCCACCCCCTCCCTTCTCTCGGTCTTCGACCGTGCGGGGCCTGAGCCTTTACTGAGCGCTGTCTACCGAAGCCAGCTCACCGAGCTGGTGCCGTATGTCTCGGTGCTCGGCGTCGCTCCGAACCAGCACCGGACTGCGACGGGAGAGGTGTTCTTCGGGTCGTATAGGTCGATCGACAACGCACTGATCCTTCTGGGTCTCACCTATGGGTTCGTCGCCCTGGCTTTCGCGCTGCTGCTGCTCACCTGTGCGGTCGTCGCCGTCGTCGCCCGCGCCGCCACGCCTCCGGTGCTCGCCATGGCGGCCCAGGTGCCCGCGGTCGCGAGCGTTGCCCTCATCACCCAGTACGAGATGCTGTTCTGGTTCGTCGGCGGCCTGGCACTGGCCACCCTCACCGGTCGCGGACTCGGCCCACCACGGACCGACGCGAGCGGGAACCAAGCGCAAGCCCACTCACTGACCGTATGATCACTTCGATCTGAGGTGCCCTATTCACCCCGGACAGTGGGCCCCAGTAGAATGGGGTGAACAGATCGATGAATAGGTGTCAAGCAAGCGTGGGAAGTTTTCTCCTGAATTCAGAGAAGCGGCCGTTCGGGAGGTGTTAGAGAGTCTCGGCCTATCGCGGATGTCGCGCGGAAACCCGCGAGGCACAGCCGTCGCGGAGCAGGGGTGGGCAGACGAAGACGGAAGGCAGGCTCATGCAGGCTGGGGAGGGGCTCGAGGTCATTCTCAGGCGCTGGATCCTCGTCGTCGCCGTCACGCTGCTCGCCCTGGCAGTCACCCTCGCGGGGACGCTCTCCTCAACGCCACGGTACAAGAGCACGTCGAGTGTGTACTTCTCGCTGCACACGGGTGCTTCCGGCAGTGACCTCTTCCAGGGATCCAACTTCGCCCAGCAGCAAGTCCTGTCATACGCCGAGCTCGTCAGGACGCCGACGGTTCTGGACCCGGTCATCAAGAAGCTCGAGCTGAAGTCGACCGCGGACGAGCTCGCGTCCTCGGTGACCGCAACGACGCTTCCCAACACGGTGATCGTCAACATCGAGGCGAGCGACCCGTCCCCGCAGCGGGCCGCTGACGTTGCCAACGCCGCGGCGCAGCAGCTGGGCCTCGTCGCGCGAGAGCTCGCACCGCAGGATGCCGGCAACAAGTCGACGGTCGATGCGACAACCGTTCGGCAGGCATCCCCTGCGCCGTCCCCCTACACCCCGAACCTCCTTGTCAACGTGCTGGCGGCGGGACTCGGCGGGTTGCTTCTCGGGGTCGTCGCGGCCCTCGTAGCCGACTCGCTCAGGCTCCGAAACCGTCCCGGGAGCGGTGAGCGACGGTCAACAGCACCCGTTCCCGCCCCCGAACTGGCCGAGAAGTGAAGCTCACCGAGACCCGGCTCAAGTCATGAGATGCTCGCACCTGTCAGCTGCCCTTTCCTGGCGTCGCTGATCAATCTGTCGCAAGACCAATCCTCAACGCACAAGGGGCACGCGTCACGGCACGCCGGACCCTCTCGTCGAACGGTGGATCCGGGGTAAGGGTTGGCGCCTCAGCCCCAGTCGCCGAAGCGTTTGGTCCCAGCTGGTTTGCCGACCGCCTCCGCGATGTCGGAGGTGAGGGGGCGCGCGATACTGCCCGCGAGCGCAAGCACGGATGGGACGAGCCGGAAGCGGGCGTCGAGCACATCCGCAGACTCGCTGTTGTAGTGGTACGCCTCCTGCCCGGTCTGCGTGCGGAACTCGTCAATCGACCGGAACACCGAAGGGTCGTTGCCGGCCCGCGACCACACGACGGCCCAGACGGGGGTGGTCCGGCTGGCGCGGACGTACGCGTTGCCATCGATGTTGATCTGCAGGTCCCCGGCGCGACGCTGCTTAGAGTAGTCCTGAACCGCGATGAGTGCGTCACTCTTGTCGTTGGGGAGGGCGATGACGTTGTTGTGCACCTCGATCGACCTGAGCAGCCACGTCATGGTCGGGTCGGGGAACGGCTGTCGGAGGTCGTGGCCCGGGACGCCCGTGTCCCTCGCGTCCCGGTCGTCCTGGGTGAGGTTGAGGTTGCGTTCGTTGGCGGCGATGGTGTTGTTCCAAATCCCGACTTGTTCGGTGTTGGCAATGAGGATCCCGTCGTTCCCGTTGCCGGTCACCCGGTTACCGGCGATGAGGATCCGCGACGAGATCTCGACGACGAGCCCGTGGTTGGCGTTGTCCCTGATGTCGCTTCGCACGACCGTGACGTCATGACAGGACTCGTCGACCCAGACGCCTGGCCCCAGGTTGCGCGAGAACGAGCTGTCGGCGATGACAACGCCTCTGCTCCGGGTGATCTTCATCCCTCCGGCGACGGGCGTGGGGTTGAAGTGCTCGGTGTTGTTGCCCACGGACACCACCCGGTCGAGCACCGCGTTGTCCGCCTGGAACCCGCCAATGCCCACCATGCCGCTCCCAGACACTGTCACCCGGCGAACCAGGGGGTTCTGTGCCAGCAGGCCGAGGCCGGTCGTCGCGCTCTGGAGAATGCTGACGTTCTCGACTGTCATCCGGCCGCCGAGCAGGGTGACCGCCCCCTGCTGGTAGACAGAGTCGGCGTACCGGCGCACTCCGAAACCACGGATCACGCTTCCGGCGGACTGCATGACGATCGCCTGGCGCAGGTCACTGGCCCGCGTCACGCGACCGGTGGGATCCGACCCGAGGTAGAGCCGGCCGGCAACCGTGTCCAGGTAGAAGGTGTCCGTCGTCAGCTCGGCGCGAGTGGCGACCTGTCGCTGCGCGACGTCGTCGAGCCACACCTGGTCCGGGTGTGCTGCCATCGGGTACGCCGGGCTGACGAAGGTCCATCCTGGCCGGGGATCGTCGGCGGCGCCCTGGGTGTAGGTGGGGCTGGCGTCCAGCCCCACCGCCCAGTCGGTCACCCAGTCCTTGTCCGCGGGCCGCCAGGACCCGACGACCGTGCTGCCGTCGAACCATACCGTCTCGTTGGGGAACGCCTGCAGCGTCAGTCGCTTCCCGTCGGGGATGACGACCGTCTCGTGGTAGACGCCGGCCCGCAGCACCACGGTGGCTCCGTCCGTCGCGCGGTTGATGCCGGCCCAGGCGCTGGGCAGCGGGTCGGACACCGAGCCGGACGCGCCGTCGGCCCCCGTCGGGGAGACGAAGACGGCTTGCGCGGGTACGGGGTAGGCAGTCGTGCCCGGGGCCGCAGCGCCGGCATCGGGGGCAACGCCGGGCGCCGACGTCCCAGCCGCCGTGGCGCCTGCCGCCGTCTGGTCACCGCGGCCAGTCCACGACGCGAACAGCCCTGCAGAGATGGCCGCCAGCAGGGTCGCCACGCAGCAGATAGAGAGCAGAGCCCGAGTACGGTGCTGCGCAGGTGCTCGCTCCGTGGTGGCGCGAGCGACGACGCCATGCTGCTGCAAGTCCGTCACCCCACGACTCCTCCGGCCGTACCGGTGAACCCGGATGTCCGTGCCCGGAACGTCCGCCCAGCGTAGTCGGTCACGGACGGATCCCGTTGGGCTTCCTCAATCTTGGCTGCAGCACTCCCCCGCTGAAGGACGCCTCCAGCACCGGTGTGGCGCTCGACAACGCGGTGCCGAGGGAGACGCAGCTCAGGGCTCGCTCCCGGTAGGCGGTAAGGACGAGGTCGGTAAGCCCGGCCCGGTCGACGACCGGGACCGGCTCCTCGGCAGCACCGTCCTGCATCCCGGCGAAGCCGTCGTGGGCCAGCAGGATCATCCCGGGTGCTGCTCCGCGGACCGCCTCCGCAACCCGCTGGTCCTGCCCGACCTCGCGCCAGTCCCACGTCGTCGCACTCCACATGGCGGGCACCAGCCCGGCCGATCGGGTGGCCCGCCAGGTGCGGAGTGACTGTCGGCCGTACGGGGGACGGAACCACTGGACCGGGCAGCCGACCTGGTCCTCGAGCTCGGCCCTGGCGTCCTGGGTCCGTCGTCTCGCCTCGGCGTACCCGAAGTCGGTGAGGGGCCGGTGGTCAGGCCCGTGCAGGGCGACCTCGTGACCTTCCGCGACGATGTCGTCGACGATCGAGCGGAAGCGACGGGCACGGGTGAGCAGCACGAAGAACGTCGCCGTCGCGCGGTGCCGTGCGAGCGTGCCGAGGATGGGGCCGGTGTGGTCCGGGTCGGGACCGTCGTCGTAGGTGAGGACGGCGTGTTCCGACGTCGTCCGCACGACCGACCCCACCACCCGGCCCCGGCCCTTGACCCAGTCGGTGACCCTGGCGTCGATCATGAGCGGCAGTCCGGTTCGTCCCGGCGGTAGTGCTCGTGGGTCCGGCCGGTCGCGGCGGCGAGCATCCCCGCTCCCCGGCAGAGGGTGCGCAGGCCGCGGGCCTGCAGGCGGGCCGAGCCGGTAGCCAGCCCAGCAGCATACTTCGCCAGTCCCGCCGGGACCCTGACCAGGCCCTTGGTGACGGCACGCGCGCGAACCACGCTGCGCACACGTGGTCGGTCAGCGAGGCGGAGGTCCACGAGGGCAGAGATGTGGCCGTCACTGTATGCCCGCGCGAGGACCCACCGGCGCGTGGTGCGAGCCGGTGGGATCCGGTCGAAGACCCGCGCCTCGTCACACCAGACGATGCGGAAGCCCGCGCGGGTCAGCTCGCGGCAGAACAGGTTGTCCTCGCCGCCGCCGAGGGCGAACGTCGGGTCGAACCGCACCCCGGCCGCCCTCACCTGGTCCAGGTCGAGCAGCAGATTGCCCGCCCCAGCGGTGTCCATCGGTGTGCCGGTCGGCAGCCTGGGCCGACGGAAGATTTCACCAGCGACGAACCACGGATCCGGCGGGGTCGCGAACTCCTCCAGGACGCGCCCGGCGACCGCGGCCGCACCGGTGGCGGAGCAGGTGTCGAGCAGCCGCGCGAGCCAGTCCGTGTCGGGACGTTCGTCGTCGTCGACGAAGGCGAGCAGCCGGGAGCCGCTTGCCTCGTCGAGAGCGCGGTTCCGCGCTGCAGCGATACCGGGCGTGGGCTCGACGACGTAGCGCACCAGCGGATGGACGTCGGCCACCGGAATGACCGTTGACGCGGCACTGGCGTCCGCGTCGTTGTCAACCACGATGATGTCGACCGTGTACTCGCCGCTGCCCATCACCGCGTGCGCCTGCTCGACGAGCGCAGGCAGGAGGGACGCCAACTCGCAAGGGCGTCGGTACGTCAGCACCCCGACGCTGACATGAATCGCGGCGCCGCCCACGCGGGTCTCCCGTCCCCCTCCGGCCTTCGGCCTGCGGCCGCGGATCCTGCCTGCTCCTCTGAATGTATCCATCCCGGACCGGGCCCGGGCAGGAATGGCGCATTGCCGCCGGCCACCTGGCGCCGTCTCATCGGCCCATGGAGGCGGCACCGATCGTCGGCAGCGCAGCGGGGACCCGGGTAGCCTGAGGCGAGACAACTGGACGGGGAACGAGGGATCGTGGAGACGTACCGGCAGACGCTGGGCCGACTGTCCGGTGTCCAGAAGACCGTCAAGGGTGCGCCGGCATACTCGCGGTACGTCAACCGGCAACTGGGACGGTACGTCGCCGCGTGGGCATTCCACACCCGTCTTCGTCCCAACCACCTGACGGCGATCAGCGGGTCGCTCTCGGCGCTCGGGATCCTCGTCATCGCCCTCGCCCGTCCCACTCCCTGGTCCGGCGTGGCGATCGCCCTGCTGCTGGCCGTGGGGTACGCGTTCGACGCTGCGGACGGCCAGCTGGCCCGTCTGCGCGGTGGCGGCACGCCGGTGGGCGAGTGGCTCGACCACGTCGTCGACAGCGCCAAGATCTGCGCGCTGCACCTCGCGGTGCTGGTCTCCTTCTACCGGTTCGGCGACGCCGACCCACGACTCCTGCTCATCCCCCTGGCGTGGACCTTCGTGGCCACGGTGAGCTTCTTCGTCATCATCCTCAACGACCAGATCCGCCGGAGCCACGGCCGCGGCGCCGCAGCGCAGCTGCACGCCTCGGCGGTGCGCAGCATCCTCGTCGCACCGACGGACTACGGCGTGCTGCTCGTCAGCTTCGTGGTCTTCGGCTGGACCGCCCTGTTCACCGGCGTGTACGCGCTGCTGCTCCTGGCGAACGCGCTGTTCCTCATCCTCGCCCTCGTCAAGTGGTACCGCGAGATCGCAGCGTTCCAGCCCGGCGGCTCACCGCTCGCCTGACCCCCGGACCAGGACGAGGAGACACCCGGTGCGAATCGCCATGATCGGCACCCGCGGCGTGCCTGCGCGCTACGGGGGCTTCGAAACCGCGGTGGAGGAGGTCGGCCGCCGGCTGGCCGCGCGGGGGCACGAGGTGACCGTCTACTGCCGCGCCTCCCCGGGACCCGGACGCGCGCCACCCGAGGAGTATGCCGGCATGCGTCTGGTCCACCTACCAGCCATCCGGGTCCGGGCGCTGGAGACCCTCAGCCACACGGCTGTCTCGGTATTGCACGTCCTGCGGCGGGGGGACGTCGACGCGGTCCTCGTCTTCAACGCGGCGAACTCGGTCTTCCTGCCGCTGCTGCGGCTGCGCAGGCTGCCGACCGCCACCCACGTCGACGGGCTGGAGTGGCGGCGCGGTAAGTGGGGCCGTGGGGGACGGGCCTACTACCGCCTGGCGGAGTCCCTCGCGGTCCGCTGGTCCGACCGGCTCATCGCGGACGCGAAGGGCATCGCGGACTACTACCGGGACGAGTTCGGGGCCACGAGCGACGAGATCGCCTACGGGGCCCCACTCCTGGGGGATGTGGGTGACGACAAGCTCGCTGCTGTCGGTGTCCACGCGGGCCGGTACCACCTCGTGGTGGCCCGCATCGAACCGGAGAACCACGTGGACCTCATCATCATGGGCTACCTCCGTAGTCGCGCGACCCTCCCGCTCGTCATCGTCGGCTCGGCGCCCTACCGGAGCGCCCACTCCGAGCATGTCCGTCGCCTTGCAGCCGGGCATCCTGCCCTCCGTCTCCTCGGCGGCGTCTGGGACCAGCGGCAGCTGGACCAGCTGTATGCCAACGCCGCCACCTACATCCACGGACACTCGGTGGGCGGGACCAACCCGTCGCTGCTGCGGGCAATGGGGGCTGCGACGGCGACTCTCGCGTACGACGTGAGCTTCAACCGCGACGTCCTCGGTCCGGCGGGGCGGTTCTTCGCCGACGCCGAGAGCCTCGCGCGCGAGCTTGAGCGCGCGGAGGCCGATCCGGACGCGGTGACGGCACTGGGGAACGAGCTGGCACGGCGAGCGGCGACGGTCTACACGTGGGAGGAGGTCACCGACGGTTACGAGCGGCTGTGCCGAGAGCTGATGAAGGGCCACAGCCAGCGCGGGCGTGTTCCCGGCCGGCGTCGGCCGTCCTCGGGGTGGCAGCGACATCTCTGAATCCAACCCGGCGCTTTCCGTCCGGCGGTATGATTGGGGAATCCAGCGTCGACCGTGGCGACCGGCGTCGCGTGGTGGGGGCATCCAAGGGCGGCGGGGCCGAGGGGCGAAAGCGGGGGCAGGGGGCAGGTGAAGCATCGCGGAGGAACCGTCGGGTACGCCCCAGGCGTGTACGACCTGTTCCACATCGGCCACCTCAACATCCTGCGCGAGGCCAGGGCGCGGTGCGACTACCTGATCGCTGGTGTGGTGTCCGACGAGATGGCGGAGCTGGCCAAGGGCAGGCCCCCGGTCGTCCCCCACTCCGAGCGGCTCGAGATCGTCAGCCACATCAGCCTCGTCGACGCGACGTTCGCCGAGACCACGCCTGACAAGATGGAGACGTGGCGTGAGCTGCGCTTCGACGTCATCTTCAAAGGGGACGACTGGCGAGGAACTCCCAAGGGAGACAGGCTCGAGAGGGAGTTCGCCGAGGTCGGGGTGGGTGTCGTCTACTTCCCGTACACCGTCTGCACGTCGAGCACCCTGCTTCGCCTGGCGCTGGCGCAGCAGCTCAGCCTGTCCTGAAGTACGGCGGCGGCCGACTCAACAGCGGGCCACTGCGCCGTTGACGACGCCCGCCGGACACGCACACCGGCGCTGCCATTAGGCTGGAACCCTCCTCCTCTCTCAGTCACCGACTAGGAGATCTGTGCTGCCCACGATTGGGAATCACCCGATGAACACCCCCGCCGGTCACCCGCGCCTCGTTGCCGTGCTGAACGGCTTGAGGGACAACCCGGGGGTATGCCGGGTGCTCACCGCCCACGACGCGGGTGCTCCGGTTGTCGACGTGGCCGTCAGCGCGGGAGCGCGCCCAGCACCGGTCGGCATGCTCGCGTCGGCCCGAGACGGCGCACCGCCGCCCAATGGGCCAAGCAGCCAAG
>JBPCOG010000339.1:0-2919 GCA_051000455.1 Lapillicoccus sp.
GGACGCGTCGCTGGCAGCCGAGCGCCTCTCTGACCTGCAGCGGCTCCAGGCCGAGTACGTCAACTACAAGAAGCGGGTGGACCGGGACCGGGCGGTGGCCAGGGAGATGGGCATCTCCCAGGTCCTCGAGTCCCTGCTGCCGGTCCTCGACGACATCCACCTCGCACGGGAGCACGGTGACCTCGAGGCGGGCCCGTTCGCGGCCATCGCCGAGAAGCTCGAGGCCATCCTCGGCAGGTTCGGCGTCGAACGCTTCGGGGCCGTGGGTGAGCAGTTCGACCCGATGGTGCACGAGGCGCTCATGCACGTCGAGGCCGATCTCGATGAGTCGGCGACGATGACGACGGTGGTCCAGATCCTGCAGCCGGGCTACCGGACGAGGGACCGGCTCGTGCGGCCGGCGCGGGTGTCCGTCGCCGACCCGAAGTAACCAGGAGGGAGGGACGCCGCCATGGCCAGCCAGGACTGGTTCGAGAAGGACTTCTACGCGACCCTCGGCGTGCCCTCCGACGCCGACGCGACCGCGATCAAGAAGGCCTACCGCAAGCTCGCCCGCAAGATGCACCCCGACCAGACGTCCGGTGACACCACGGCGGAGGACCGCTTCAAGGAGGTCGGCGAGGCGTACTCCGTCCTGTCGGACCCCGAGCAGCGCCAGCAGTACGACCAGATCCGGGCCATGTCCCGCGGCGGCGCCCGCTTCACCGCCGGGGGGCAGCCGGGCGGCGCGGGGTTCGAGGACCTCTTCTCCGGCATGTTCGGTGGCGGCACTGGCGGCACCGGCGGCACCCGGGTGCGGTACTCCACGACAGGCGGCGGGGGAGCCAGCCAGGCCGAGCTTGAGGACCTGCTCGGCGGGATCTTCGGCCAGGGAGCCGGCACGGCATACGGGGAGGGCGGGTATGCCGGGTACGGCGGCTTCGGCGCCACCCCCGGTCCTCGCCGCGGGCCTGACGTGCAGGCGCGTACCACGCTGTCGTTCCGTGACGCCGTCGAGGGGTCGACGGTGACCCTCAGCACGGCTGACGGGCAGCGCATCACCACGCGAATCCCCGCTGGCGTCCGGGACGGACAGCGGATCCGGCTGCGCGGGAAGGGCGGTCAGGGAGACCCGCAGGCTCCCGCCGGCGACCTGATCCTCACCGTCAGCGTAGAGAGGCATCCTGTGTTCGGCCGGGAGGGCAGCGACCTCACGCTCGACCTGCCCGTGACGTTCGCGGAGGCGGCGCTGGGGGCGACCGTCTCCGTCCCGACGCTGACGGGGGAACCGGTCAGGGTCAGGGTGGCTCCCGGCACACCGAGCGGACGCGTGCTACGGGTGAAGGGTCGCGGGGTCAAGCGGGACGGGGGCTTCGGTGACCTGCTAGCGAAGGTGCAGGTCGTCGTGCCGCAGCGGCTCACCGACGCGGCACGCGAGGCCCTCGAGAAGCTCAAGGCGGACGAGACCGACCTCGACCCGCGCGCGGAGCTGTTCGAGCGCGCGGGACGCTGACGGCGGCCGTGACCCAGGCCCTGAGCTTCGGCCCGCAGGACGAGACCCCCGTCTTCGTCATCTCCGTCGCGGCCCAGCTCGCAGGGATGCACGCCCAGACGCTTCGTCAGTACGACCGCCTCGGGCTGGTCTCCCCGTCTCGCACGCGAGGTGGCGGCCGCCGCTACTCCGGACGGGACGTCGCGCTGCTGCGCCAGGTGCAGCGGCTCTCCCAGGAGGAGGGCGTCTCGCTCGCCGGCATCCACCGGATCCTCGAGCTGGAGAACCAGGTCAGCGCACTGCGAGCCAGGGTGGCTGACCTCACGGAGGAGGTCGCCGGCGTGCGAGCCATGATGTCGGGGGAGTCACGGGTCTTCGCAGCCGGTCGCCAGGGCGACATCGTGGCGGTCCGCCCTGGCCAGCGACCAGCCCGGACGCTGGGCCAGTCCCAGGCTGTCGTGGTCTGGCGCCCGGCCCGCTGACCGGGCGTCGACCGTTCGGCGGTCCCGGTGCCGGGACCGGTCAGCTGGAAACCGACTCCGCGAGCTTGGCCAACGAGTCCTCCATCTGCTCCTTGGTCACCAGCGGGAAGGTCACCTTCTTGAGGATCTCCTTGTCGGTGACCTTGCTCCAGTCGTAGGTCAACGTGACATCGGTGGCACCCTGGCCCTGTGGCGTCAGCTCCCACATCCACTCCCACCCGGGCGGTTCGCTGCCCGCCGGCGCCGTCTTCCAGGCCAGGAGCTTGTTCTCCTGGTAGCCGGTGACGTGGTTGTCGGTCTTGTACTCCCCGCCCATGTGGTCCCCCTCCATGTTCATGGTGAAGACCTGGCCGTTCTCAGTGACGCGGTTGGACTTCTCGTCCGAGCGGATGAAGCCGGACCCGTCGAGCTGCGCGTGCCGCTCGGGGTTGGACAGCACGTTGAAGATCTCACTGGCGGGGGCGTCGATCCTGCGGGAGACGGCGATTCTGCCGTTGTCATCAGTCATGGACCCATCCTCTCCCACCGTGCCACCGGGCAGCCACCCCGGTTTGCCCTTCTCGGGGACGCGGCGTGCCAGACTCGCCCGCATGAGTGAGCACCTGCTCGTCTTCCCGGACCGCAAGACCGCCGAGGACGTGGCCGGGGAGCTGTCGGGGGAGGGGTTCACCGAGGTCAGGGTGGTGCGGGGGGCCCCCGGTCCGGACGACGCCGCGGCACCCGAGTGGGCGGTCTATGTGCGCGAACGCAACGTCACCGACGAGACCGGTCCGGTCGAGTCGGGTCTGCGGGCGCGGTTCCAGGCGCTGGTCGAGGAGCACGACGGGTGGTACGACCCCGAGCCGCGCCTGCCTCACGACCGCTCCGGCTGAGCCGCGCCTGCCTCACGACCGCTCCGGCTGAGCCGCGAGCGCCCGCTCGAAGGCCCGCTGGGTCCTGTCGCTGAACAGGACGAACCGGACCACG
>JBPCOG010000059.1:0-1373 GCA_051000455.1 Lapillicoccus sp.
TCGTCGCGAGGCGCGGTGGCACGGTCGTCACCTGCGCGTCGACCTCCGGCTTCCTGCACGAGTACGACAACCGCTACCTCTGGATGAACCTCAAGCGGGTCATCGGCTCGCACTTCGCGAACTACCGGGAGGCGTGGGAGGCCAACGAGCTGGTCAACCGCGGGCTGATCCACCCGACCCTGTCGCGGACCTACCCTCTCGAGGAGGTGGGCCAGGCCGCGTTCGACGTCCACCGCAACCTGCACCAGGGCAAGGTGGGGGTGGTCGTGCTCGCCCCGCAGACAGGCCTCGGGGTGACCGACCCGGGCAAGCGGACCCGGTTCGAGACCCAGATCACCCGTTTCCACAGCGCCTGAACGCCTTCGCGCCGTCCGGTCGGCGCGGTGGCTTCGTCAGGCTCGCCCGGTGAGCTGCTCGATGGACCGGCAACACCATCCCCCATCGTCGTGGCCAACATGACGTCGGTGTCCGGGCGGCGGATGGCGCCTCGGACAGCAGGTCAGCGGCGGGCGGTCGGCCCCGGCTCGTGCTCCTGCTCCGCCGCGGGCCAGCTCTGCGGCAGGGGCATGGCCGCGGGGTTGACCCGGCGCACGACCTCCTCGAGGACCCTTCGCACGTACGGCTCGCCGACCCACAGGTGCTTGGCTCCGTCGACGGCGACCACCTCGGCCTGCGGCACGGCGGCGAAGCGCTCCCGTGCCTCGGCGGGACGAAGGTAGTCATCGAGCTCGGGCACCAGGCAGACGAGCGGCTTGCCCGAGTCGGCCCAGGCGCCAAGGTGCTCCGGCCTGGTGAACCGCAGCGGTGGGCTGAGCAGGATCGCCCCCACGACCGACGGGTCATGGCCGTGCATCAGCACCAGGTCGGTGCCGAAGGACCAGCCGAGGAGCCAGCGGTTCGGCAGGACCGGCGCGTCGTGGAAGTCGGCCAGCTCGATGGCCGCGGCGACGTCGAACCGTTCGCCCTCGGCGTTGTCGAAGCTGCCCCCCGACGTGCCCCGGGGCGAGGACGTGCCGCGCGTGTTGAACCTCAGCACGGCCAGGTCGGCCAGGGCCGGCAGTCGGTAGGACGCCTTCTTGATGACGTGGCTGTCCATGAACCCGCCGTGTGTCGGCAGGGGATGAAGGGTGACGAGCGTGCCCGCCGGGTCACGCTCCCGCGGCAGCGCCAGCTCGCCGACGAGGACCAGTCCGTCACCGGTGTGCAGCTCCACGTCCTCGCGCCGGGCCGGCAGGATGGAACCCGCCCGGATCTCGTCGGGGTCCCTGCTCACGTCGGCCCGCCCAGTGTCCGCGCCCTCACCGGAAGGATCCTCGGGGGGGGCGCCGCTCCCGGTTCGCCCAGCAGCCGGAGTGCCAGTGGCGCCGGTCCCC
>JBPCOG010000295.1:0-13870 GCA_051000455.1 Lapillicoccus sp.
CCGCCGACCACCTGGTCGGCGGTGACGACGCAGACGTGCAGGTCCGGGACCAGGCTCCGCGCCCGTCGGCCCTGTCCGACCCCGTGCTCGAGGACGATGGTGCCCGTCGTCGCGATGCCGACCGTCGCGAGGGTGCCGCCGGCGTCGGTGTGGTCGAGCTCGGCGTTGGACAGGGCAGTGTCCGCGACCCGCTCGGCCCCGTCCGGCAGCCCCAGCAGCCGCTCCGGGAACCCGTCCGGCACGATCACCCTCGCGGCCCGGGCGAGGCCCTCCCGCACCCGCGCAGGCACCTCCGCCTCCGCGCACCGCACGACGACCGCTCGGTAGTCGGCGACCCGCTCGACGAACAGCCCGACCAGGTCCGCCTCGTTCGTCGTCGTCGCATACGTCCGCTGGTATGCCGTGCCGGCGGACTCACCGCGCGGGCCTGCGGCCGCGAGCGCGGACCGGACCCTGGCGAGGACCTCGTCGCGGGGGGTCATGGCGGGGGCCCCGGCGGGGCGTCCTCTTGGCGTCCCCCGTCCGTGCGCTTCCACCAGCCCCGGAAGGACTCCCGGGGTGGCGCCGGCAGGTCTCGGGCATCGGTCCAGGCCGCGCCGGGACCGGGGATCCGGCCGATCGCCGCCCGTCCTCCCGGGAGGGTGCGGTGTCCGAGGGCGTTGACGACACGGTTCGCGAGCCCGGCGGCCTTGATGGCAACGCCGGTGCGTCCGGGGCTGGAGAAGAGCAGGGAGGTCGCGCGCATCGCCACGTCCTGGCCGTGCGGCCAGCCTCCCCGGTGGGCGTCGACGACCTGTGCCCGCAGGTCGACCAGCACCTCGGGGATGTCGATCCGGACCGGGCACACCTCGAAGCAGCGCCCACAGAGACTCGATGCGTAGGGCAGCGAGTCGAGCTGCTCGTCGTGCCCGACGCCGCGCAGCAGCGGGTTGAGGATGGCTCCGATGGGGCCCGGGTAGACCGAGCCGTAGGCGTGGCCACCGGTCCGCTCGTAGACCGGGCAGACGTTGAGGCACGCGGAACAGCGGATGCAGCGCAGTGCCTGCCGTCCCACCTTGTCGGCCAGGACGTTGGTCCGCCCGTTGTCGAGCAGGACGACGTGCACCTCCTGGGGGCCGTCGCCCTCGGTGACCCCGGTCCACATCGACGTGTACGGGTTCATCCGCTCGCCCGTGCTCGACCTCGGCAGCAGCTGCAGGAAGACCTCGAGGTCGGCGAAGGACGGGAGCAGCTTCTCGATCCCGACGACGCTGATGAGCACCTCGGGCAGCGTCAGGCACATCCGGCCGTTGCCCTCGGACTCGACGACCACGAGGGTCCCGGTGTCGGCGATGGCGAAGTTGGCCCCCGAGACCGCCACCCTGGCGCGGAGGAACTTCTCCCGCAGGTGCAGCCGGGCCGCGGCCGCCAGGTCGGCAGGCGCGTCCGTGAGCCCCTCGGGCGCCGGGCGTCCGGCCGAGGCCATCCGGGTGCGGAAGACCTCCCGGATCTCGGCACGGTTGCGGTGGATCGCGGGGACGAGGATGTGCGACGGGAGGTCGTCGCCTAGCTGCACGATCAGCTCGGCCAGGTCGGTCTCCCATGCGGCGATGCCGTGCCGCTCGAGCGCCTCGTTGAGCCCGATCTCCTGGGTCGCCATGGACTTGACCTTGACGACCTCGCGGGCACCGTGGCCCGTGGCGATCCGGACGACGATCGCGCAGGCCTCCTCGGCGTCCCCGGCCCAGTGCACGAGCGCCCCGCGGGCCTGCAGGGCGGCTTCTAGGGTGAGCAGGTGCTCGTCGAGATGGGCGAGGGTCTCGTCCTTGATCGCGGCGCCGGCCAGGCGCAGCTGCTCCCAGTCCTCGACCTCCGCGACGACCCTGGCCCGCTTGTCCCGGATGGTGTGCGTCGCATGGGCGAGGTTCGCGCGCAGCTGGGTGTCGGCGAGCGCGGCGCGGGCCGCGACGGGGAACGGCGGCATGCCGACGAAGGTGGCACCCATCAGCGCTCCTCGGTGTTCGAGAGGATCTCGGCGATGTGCATGACCTTCATGCCTGCTCGCTGCCGGGAGAGGATCCCGCCGAGGTGCAGCAGGCAGGAGTTGTCACCCGCGACGAGGACCTCCGCCCCGGTGTCCCGGGCGTGCCGGGCCTTGTCGGAGCCCATTGCCACCGATGTCTCCGCGTTCTTGATGGCGAAGGTCCCGCCGAAGCCACAGCACTCCTCGGCGGCCGGCAGCTCCACCAGGCGCAGGCCCCGCACCGCCCGCAGCAGCCGGGTGGGACGGTCCCCGAGGCCCAGCATCCGCAGCGAGTGGCAGGTCGGGTGGTAGGTGACGGAGTGGGGGAAGTACGCGCCGACGTCCTCCACGCCGAGGACGTCGGTGAGGAACTCGGTCAGCTCGTAGGTCCGGGGCGACAGGTCGGCCACCGCCCGGCCGAGCGCCGGGTCACCCGACCGCGCAGCCACCATCGCGTGCTGGTGGCGCACCGACCCGACGCACGAGCCCGACGGCGCGACGACCGCGTCGTAGCCGTCGAAGGCCCTCGTGAACTGTCGGACCACCGGGACCGCCTCGTCGAGGTAGCCGGTGTTGACCATGGGCTGCCCGCAGCACGTCTGGGCCGTGGGGAAGTCCACCTCGACACCGAGGCGGCGCAGCAGCTTGACGACCGCCTGCCCCGTTCCCGGGAACATCGAGTCGTTGATGCACGTCAGCATGAGCGCGACTCTCACCCGCGGGCCTCCTCCGCTGGCCCGGTGACGGCGCCGGACTCGGGACCTGCGGCCCCTTGCTGCGCGGCCGCCAGCCGCACGGCCACGTCGTGCATGAGGGGCGCGAGCTGGCCGACCCGCGCCTCGGTGAGCCGTCCCGACGGCCCCGACACGGAGATCGCCACCCGGGCGAGCGCGCCGGGGAGCCGGACGGCGACGCAGCGGACGCCGACCTCCTGCTCCATGTCGTCCACGGCATACCCCTGCTCGTTCACCCGTCCGAGCGCGGCCAGCAGCGCGTCCAGCGACCTGATCGTCCGCTCGGTCTCCGGCGGCAGCCCGACGCGCCCGACGATGCGGCGGACCTCGTCCTCCGGCAGCCCCGCCAGCAGGGCCTTGCCGACACCCGTGCAGTGGAGCATGACCCGGCGACCGACCTCGGTGAACATCCGCACCGTGTGAGTGGACGGTGCCTGCGCGACGTAGACCGCGCCGTCACCCTCGAGCATCGCCATGTTCGCGGTCTCGCCGCTCTGCTCGACGAGCTCCGCGAGGAACGGGGTGGCCCACGAGCCGAAGGAGCGTCCCGCGATCTCACCGATCCGGATCAGCCGGGGCCCGAGGGCGTAGCGCCGGGAGGGCTCCTGGCGGACGTAGCCACCGGCGACGAGCGACTGGATCAGCCGGTGGATGGTCGCCGGGGCGAGACCCGTGTCGGTGACGAGCTCGGAGAGGCTGCTGGTCCCCCCCGCGTCGGCGAGCCGCTCGAGCACCTCGAAGGCGCGTGCCAGCGACTGGACGCGGGGGGCCCCGGTGGAGGTCTGGGTCATGGGGCGATCAGGGCACCATCCAGCCGAGCACCGCGGTGGACTGCAGGTAGATGAGGACGCACATGAAGACGAGGAACCCGAGCGACCAGCCGAGGACCTTGCGGAAGATGTCGCCCTCGCGCCCGGACAGCCCGACTGCCGCCGCCGCGATCGCGAGGTTCTGGGGCGAGATCATCTTCCCGAGCACCCCGCCCGACGAGTTGGCCGCGGCCATCAGCAGCGGGGAGAGGCCAGTCTGGTTGGCGGCCGAGACCTGCAGAGCACCGAAGAGAGAGTTCGAGGAGGTGTCGGATCCCGTCACGGCCACGCCGAGCCAGCCGATGATCGGCGAGAGGATCGCGAACAGCCCGCCCGAGGCGGACATCCACCGCCCGAGAGTCGCGGTCTGCCCCGACGCGTTCATGACGTAGGCCAGACCCAGCACCGCCATCACCGTGACGATGGCGGCGGCGAGCTGGCGGTAGGTGTCGACGTAGGCCCGGAATGCCTTGGCCGGGGAGATCCCGATCACCGGGATGGTGATCAGGCCGGCGAGGATCATCAGCGTGCCCGCCGCGGAGAGCCAGTTCAACCGGAACGTCGGGATGGAGGAGGGCTTGCCGTCCGGTGTCTGCAGCTGCAGCCCCGGCCAGGTGAACGACGGGTTCATCGCCTTGTTCCCGAAGACGTCCTTGATCCCGGGCAGCTGGGTGACCACGAAGATGGCGATGATGATGAGGTATGGCGCGTAGGCCTTGACGACGTCGGAGCCGGTGTCGTGCGTCGCGCGGTCCCGCTCGGCCAGCTCCTCCACGCTGCCGACCCCCTGCCCGACGGGATGGTCGCCGCCGCCTGCGGTCGGGGACCCGTGGCGGACCCCCTCGCGGGCCCCCCGCACGGGCGAGGGTGACGGCTCAGCGCCGACGGCGGTGTCCGCGGCGTCCGGCTCCTCGACGTAGCGGCCGGCCGGCTTCCACACCCGCAGCAGCAGGACGACGGCGGCGGCGGCCGCGAGCGACGCGACGATGTCGGTCAGTGGCGTCGAGATGTAGTTGGCCGTGACGAACTGGGCGATGGCGAAGACGATCCCGCAGGTCAGAGTCGCGGGCAGGGTCTCGCGGACCCCCTTGCCCCGGTCGATGATGGAGACGAGGGCCATCGGGACGAAGACGGCGAGCAGCGGGGTCTGGCGACCGACCATCTGCGACAGGGCACGCTCCGGCAGCTGGCTGACGGTGGCCAGCGTCGTGATCGGCACGGCGAGGGCACCGAAGGCCACCGGGGCGGTGTTGGCCACCAGGGCCACCACCGCTGCCTTGAGGGGCCGGAACCCCAGTGCGATGAGCATCACGCTGGTGATCGCGACCGGCGTCCCGAAGCCGGCCAGCGCCTCGAGCAGCGCCCCGAAGCAGAACGCGATGATGACCGCTTGGATGCGCTGGTCGTCGCTGACCTTCGCGAAGGAGCGGCGCAGCACGTCGAAGTGCCCGGTCACCACGGTCATGTTGTAGACCCAGATCGCGTTGATGACGATCCACAGGATGGGGAAGAACCCGAAGGCGGCGCCCTCGGTGCCGGCCAGCAGTGCCTGCACGGCGGGCATCCGGTACGCGATGACGGCAACGAGGACGGCGACGGCCAGGGAGATCAGCGCGGCCTTCCATGCCGTCATCCGCAGCCCCCCGAGCAGGACGAACAGGGTCAGCAGCGGGAGCATGGCGACCAGGGCGGTGAGGAACAGCGATCCGCCGACGGCGTCGAGCACTGGCTGGTACATGGGCACACCTCTGGGGGTCGGAGGGTCGGGAGGGGGCCGGGGAGGGCTGGGACTAGGTGGGGGGGACGCCGAGGTCTGCCGGTGGCAGGCCCCGGATCGAGGCGTCGAGGACCTCGACGGTGTGGGCGAGCGCCATCCGGCTGCCGGCGCGCTCGATGGAGGAGCTGACCTGCATGAGGCAGCCCGGGTTCGCGGTGACGAGCAACCGGGCCCCGGTCGCCAGGACGTTGGCAGCCTTGCGGTCGCCGAGCTCCCTCGCCGGCTGCGGGTTGAGGATGTTGTAGATGCCGGCCGACCCGCAGCACAGCTCGCCCTCGGCGACCTCACGCAGCTCCAGCCCGGGTATGCCGCGCAGCAGCTCCCGCGGCTGGCTGCGGACCCGCTGTGCGTGGCCGAGGTGGCAGGCGTCGTGGTAGGCGACGGTGACCGGCAACGGATGTCGCTCGGCGACCGGGCCGACCTCGGCGAGGAACTCGCTGACGTCCCGGGTCCGCTCGCTGAAGGTCCTGGCCCGCTCGGCGTAGTCCGGGTCGTCGGACAGCAGGTGGACGTAGTCCTTCATCGCGGAACCACATCCGGCAGAGTTGACGACGACGTGGTCGACGCCGGTCCGGGTGAACTCGTCGATGAGCTCGCGGGCGAAGCCGATGGCCTCCTCCTCCCGGCCGTTGTGAGAGGAGAGCGCGCCGCAGCAACCCTGCCCTGCCGGTGCGACGACGTCGAACCCCTCCGCGGCGAGCACCCGGGCGGTCGCCGCGTTGACTCCCGGGAAGAACTCGCGCTGGACGCAGCCGAGCAGCATGCCGACGGTCCCGCGGCGGGGACCCCGCGCGGCGGTCAGCGCCGGGACACGCTCGGGGCGCCCGAGCACGGGGGCAAGGGACTCCATCGCCGAGAGGGTCGGCGAGATCCGGTCCAGGACGCCCGAGCGGCGCAGCAGTGCCGGGATGCCGGTGCGCTGGTAGAGGCGCAGCGGACCGCGCATGAGGCGCAACCGGCGCGGGTAGGGGAACAGCGAGAAGATGGCGCTGCGCAGTGCCTTGTCCGCGGTCGAGCGCTCGTAGCGGCGCTCCACCTGGGCGCGGGTGTTCTCGATGAGCCGGTCGTACTGCACCCCCGACGGGCAGGCCGTGACACACGCCATGCAGCCGAGGCAGGCGTCGAAGTGGCCGACCATCGACTCGGTCAGCGGCTCACCGGCCAGGCCTTCGTTCATGAGGTAGATCCGGCCCCGGGGAGAGTCCATCTCCTCACCCCAGAGCACGTAGGTGGGGCACGCGGGCAGGCAGAAGCCGCAGTGCACGCAGTCGGCGACGAGCTCGGCGGAGGGAGGACGGTGGTCGTCGAACGCTCCCGGCCCTGGTGGGGGGGCGTCGACCTGCACCGGCGCGTCGTCCGTGCCGAGCGTCCCCGTCGGGCTGGACACGGGACCACCAGGGTGCCCGGCAGCCCGGATCCCCGTGCCGCCCTCGACGTGCTCGGTCATGCTCAGATCCCTCCGACGAAGCGTCCGGGGGCGAGAAGGCGCCCCGGGTCGAACTGCTGCTTGAGGGCCCGCATGAGCTCGAGCCCCCGGACCGGCCCCCACACGTCCAGCGCAGCCTTGGTCGGCTGGTCGGCGTCGAGGACCACGACGGTCCCCCCGAACGCCGGGGCAGCGCCGCGAAGCCGGGAGACGAGCCGGACCACGGCCTCGCCCGACCCCGGCCCGACCCGGGCCAGGACGGCGCCCACCGCCACGCTGCCGCGCAGGTCGACGTCGAGGCCGGCCGCGTCGCCGGCCTCGGCGACCGCTCGGCACAGCTGCGGGACGGCAGCGATCTCGTGGGTGATCTTCAGCAGTGCCCCGCCGGGCTCGCCCGGCTCGCTCCCCCACCACGGCGGGGCGGCGTCGCTCGCCGCCGCGCTGGGTCCGAGCAGCGCCGCGGCCTGCGCGGCACGGGACCGCACGCCGGGCGCGATGCCCTCGACGAGCACGGCGAGGGAGCCCTGCCCCGAGGAGGGCAGGTCGAGCTCCACGGCGGTGGGCACGAGGTGGGAGTGGACGAGGTTGTGCAGCGTGCGACCCAGGGTCCCGGTGCCGGTCAGCGGGAGGGTGACCCAGCACCGCGCCTCGGGCCGGGGGTGCAACCGGAAGGCCACCTCGGTGATGACCGCCAGGGTCCCGAAGGACCCGGTGAGCAGCTTGCCGATGTCGTAGCCGGCGACGTTCTTGACGACCTTGCCACCGGAGCGGGCCACCACCCCGTCGGCCCGGACCATCGTGGCACCGATGAGCAGGTCCCGGACCGGACCGTGCAGCAGCCTGGTCGGGCCGGTCGACGCGGTCGCGACGACCCCGCCCACCGTGCCGGAGCGCGGCGGGTCGATGGCGAGCCACTGGCGGGCGCCGGCGCAGTCCTCCTGGAGGTCGGTCAGGCGTCGGCCCGCCCCGGCCACGACGACGAGGTCACCGGCGGTGTGCTCGACCAGGGCGTCGATCCGGGTCGTGTCGAGGAGCACGTCCACGCGCTCGGGGGGGGCCCCCCAGCCCAGCTTGGTGCCCGCGCCCCGCGGGACCACGGTCAGACCGGCCGTGCTGGTCGCCCGCAGGACTGCTGAGGTCTCGGCCGTGTCCGCCGGGCTGACGACCCAGCGTGCCGGCACGCCGCAGACGTGCTCGGCGTCGTCGGCCACCCGCGCATGGCCGCCGGTTGCCGCCGCGAGCCGGTCGAGGACGTCGACCTGCGTGTCGGTGCCCATCAGAACAGCTCCGCCTTTCCTGCCTCGACCAGCGGGTGGACGCCCCGGTTGCGGCCGGGGACCTCCCCGCACAGCCGCGGGGTGGGGAAGATCTTGCCCGGGTTGGAGATGGAGTACGGGTCGAAGGCGCAGCGCACCAGCTGCATGGTGTCGAGGTCGTCGTCGCCGAACATCCGGGGCATGTACTTGGCCTTGTCCGAGCCCACCCCGTGCTCGCCGGTGATGGAGCCACCGAACTCGATGCACAGGTCGATGATCGCGCCCGAGGTCTCCTCGGCACGCTCCGCCTCGCCCGGGATCGCGTCGTCGAACAGGACCAGGGGGTGCAGGTTGCCGTCGCCGGCGTGGAAGACGTTCGCCACCCGGACCCCACGCTCGGCCGACAACGCGGAGATCCGGCGCAGCACCTCGGGCAGCGCGGTGCGGGGGATCACGCCGTCCTGGACGATGTAGTCGGGGCTGATCCGGCCGACCGCCGCGAAGGCGGACTTGCGGCCCTTCCAGAACAGGGCGCGCTCGAGATCGTCCCGCGCGATCCGGATCTCGAACGCCCCCGCCGCGTTGCAGAACTCGCTCACCTGCTCGAACTGGTGCTCGACCTCCGCTGCGGGCCCGTCCAGCTCGACGATGAGGACGGCACCGGCGCCCGCCGGGTAGTCGCAGTGCACCGCCGCCTCGGCCGCCTCGATCGCCAGCGCGTCCATCATCTCGACGGCGGCCGGGACCACTCCGGCGCCGATGATCGCCGAGACCGCCTGCCCGGCGTGGTCCGTGTCGGGGAAGGCCCCGAGCAGCGTCCGGACCGCCTCCGGGGTGCGGGTGAGCCGCACGGTGATCTTCGTCGCGATGCCGAGGGTCCCCTCGGAGCCGACGATGGCCCCGAGCAGGTCGTAGCCGGGCGCGTCCGGTGCCTTCGACCCGATCTCCGTGACCTCTCCGGTGGGCGTGACGAACTCGACACCGGTGACGTGACCGGTCGTGAAGCCGTACTTGAGGCAGTGGGCGCCCCCGGCGTTCTCCGCGAGGTTGCCCCCGATGGAGCACACCTGCTGGCTGGACGGGTCGGGGGCGTAGTAGTAGCCCAGCGGTTGCGTCTCCCGGCTGAGCTGGAGGTTGATGACGCCGGGCTCGACCACCGCCCGCTGGTTGTCCCGGTCGATCTCGATGATGTGGCGCATCCGTGACATGACGATGAGGACACCCTCCGCGTGCGGCAGCGCACCCCCGGAGAGGCCGGTGCCCGATCCGCGCGCGACGAACGGGACCCGGTGCTCGGCGCAGGCGCGCACGACGGCGGCGATCTGCGCCGTCGTCTCCGGCAGCACGACGAGGGCGGGCGTCACCTTGTACTGCGCGAGCCCGTCGCACTCGTAGGTGCGCAGCCGCTGCCGGTCGGTGATCACCGCGCCGTCCGGCAGGATCGGCTCCAGCGTCGCTGCCAGGCTCTGTGCGTCCATCATGGTGTCCTCTTGGCTCGGGCTGCGTGGTCTAGGCCATCTGCTCGTAGGCCGGTAGGGTGAGGAACTCGGCGAACTCGTCGGCGACGGCCACCGCCATGAACGTCTCCCGCGCCCGCTCGTAGTCACCGGCCTCCCCCGGCAGCTTGGCGATCTCCTCCTCGACGAGGCGCTCGACGAGGTCCCTGGAGACCACCTCGCCGGTGTCGAGCTCGACGTCGTTGTGCATCCACTGCCAGACCTGGGACCGGGAGATCTCCGCGGTGGCGGCGTCCTCCATGAGGTTGAAGATCGCCACCGCACCGACGCCCCGCAACCAGGAGTGCAGGTACTGGATCCCGACGCTGATGTTGTTGCGCAGGCCCTCCTCGGTGACGTTGCCGGGCGTCGAGCGCACGTCGAGCAGCTGCTCGGCGGTGACGTGGACGTCGTCGCGTAGCTTGTCCAGCTGGTTGGGCCGGTCACCGAGCACGTCGGTGAAGACCTCCGTGCACAGCGCCACCATGCCGGGGTGGGCGACCCACGAGCCGTCGAACCCGTCGCTGGCCTCGCGCGTCTTGTCGTCGCGGACCTTGGCAAAGGCGCCCTCGTTGACCGTCGGGTCCTTGCTGGGGATGAAGGCCGCCATGCCGCCGATGGCGTGCGCGCCGCGCTGGTGGCAGGTGCGCACGAGCAGCTCCGTGTAGGCCCGCATGAACGGCACCGTCATCGTCACCTGGTTGCGGTCCGGCAGCAGGAAGTCCTTGCCCCGGGTGCGGAACTTCTTGATGACGCTGAAGATGTAGTCCCAGCGGCCCGCGTTGAGCCCCGCCGAGTGCTCGCGCAGCTCGTAGAGGATCTCCTCCATCTCGAAGGCCGCCGGGTAGGTCTCGATGAGGCAGGTGGCGCGGATCGTCCCCCGTGGTATGCCGCGGGCCTGCTGGGCGCGCACGAAGACCTCGTTCCACAGCCGGGCCTCGAGGTGGCTCTCCATCTTCGGCAGGTAGAAGTACGGGCCGCTGCCAGCGTCGAGCTGGCGCTGGGCACAGTGGAAGAAGTAGAGGCCGAAGTCGACGAGCGAGCCGGACATGCGCTCGCCGTCCACCTCGATGTGCTTCTCGGTGAGGTGCCAGCCGCGGGGGCGCACGACGACCGTGGCGAGCTGCTCGCCCAGCGCGTAGGCCTTGCCCGCTTCGCTGGTGAAGTCGATCGTCCCGTCGAGCGCGTCCATGAGGTTGAGCTGGCCGTTGACCGCGTTCTCCCAGCTCGGGGTGGACGCGTCCTCGAAGTCGGCGAGCCACACCTTGGCACCGGAGTTGAGGGCGTTGATCGTCATCTTGCGGTCGGTGGGCCCGGTCATCTCCGCCCGGCGGTCCTCCAGTCCCGCGGCGGGCTCGGCGACCCTCCAGTCTCCGTCGCGCACCTGCCGCGTCTCGGGCAGGAAGCCGAGCGTCCCGCCCGCGGCGAGCTCGGCATACCGCTCGTCGCGGGCGGCCAGCAGCTCGCGACGGCGCCCTTCGAAGCGGCGGTGCAGGTCGGCGAGGAACTCCAGCGCCTCCGGCGTCAGCACCTCGTCGAACCGGGCACCCGTCGGCCCGGTCACCCGGACGCCCTCCGCAGCGCTCATCTGGCGAGTCTCCCTCGGCTAATGATTCCGCTTACCGGAATGCAGGTTCCGGTCGGATCGTAGTCAGACGCTAGTGCGGGCGGGTCCGCCGGTCAACGGGTGCCGGCCCACTTCGTGGGAAGCGCGCCGCCAGCCGCCCCGGTGCGCGGGGTCGCCCGGGTTGCGGCGTCCCGGCTGCACCCGGTGCCGGGAACGGCGTAGATTGGCCGGACGTCAGGCATACCAGGGGGCCGTCTCGGCCCGCCTCACCTGGACAGGTGGAACACCGCGGAGCGAGGACCTTCAGATGAGCGACACGCCCTCTTCGGCGCAGGGCCAACAGGACACGGGCGGCGAGCCCGCCCAGGCCCTGGCGCCCCCGACCGCGACGCTGACCCTCGAGGCGCCCGCGCCGTCGCGGCCGGTCAGCGCCACCGCCGCACCGAGGATCGCCCCCGCCGTGCCGGAGGCAGCCCTGCCGGGGCTCGACGCCAAGGTCGACGGCTACCTGCAGGCGCTGCTGACGGCCGCTCCGAAGTCACCAGACTTCGAGGCGAAGGCCGCCGACGTCCGCACGATGGGGGACGACGACGTCCGGGCGGCGGCCGAGAGCAGCAACCGGCTGCTGAAGTCGCCCGTCAAGGCGCTCAAGGAGGGGGGGCTGTCCGAGGGCTCGAAGGTCGGCAACACCCTGCTCGAGCTGCGCCGCACCGTCGAGGACCTCGACCCGCAACAGGCGACCGGGGTCAAGAAGGTCTTCGGCATGATCCCCTTCGGGGACCGCCTCACCGACTACTTCCACAAGTACCAGTCCGCCCAGAGCCACATCGACGCGATCCTCCACGCGCTGCGCGACGGGCAGGACGAGCTCCAGCTCGACAACGTCGCCCTCAACCTCGAGAAGCAGAACCTGTGGGACGCCATGGGCCGGCTCAACCAGTACGTCTACATCGCCGAGCGGCTCGACGCCAAGCTCGCCGCGCAGGTCGCGACCCTCGAGGCGAGCGACCCGGACAAGGCCAGGACGCTGAAGGAGGACGTCCTGTTCTACGTCCGCCAGAAGCACCAGGACCTGCTCACCCAGCTCGCCGTCTCGATCCAGAACTACCTGGCCCTCGACATCGTCATCAAGAACAACATCGAGCTCATCAAGGGTGTCGACCGGGCATCCACGACGACGGTCTCGGCGTTGCGCACCGCGGTCATCGTCGCGCAGGCCCTCGGCAACCAGAAGCTGGTCCTCGACCAGATCGCCGCGCTCAACACGACGACGTCGAACATGATCCAGTCGACCTCGGAGATGCTGCGCGACAACTCGGTGCGGATCCAGGAGCAGGCGGCTTCGGCGACGATCGGGCTGCCGCAGCTGCAGGCGGCCTTCCAGAACATCTACCAGACCATGGACGCGATCGACACCTTCAAGGTCCAGGCCCTCGACAACATGGCGGCGACCATCGGCACGCTCGAGACGGAGGTGACCAAGTCGCGGTCCTACCTCGAGCGGGTCAACCGGCAGAACCCGCGGGTCAACATGGGCTCGCTGGACCTCGGTCACTGAGGGTCACCCGGGGCCCCACCGAGGGTCCCCGACGCTCGCCCCTGAGGGTCCACTCAGGGACATCCAGCACAGACAGCCCGGCACCTCCGGGGGAAAGATCGGCACATGGGTATCGGTTCCTGGTTCGGCCTCGGCACGCGTGCGCAGAGCCCCCTGCCGCCGCTGAAGGCCGTGCCCAGCAGCGCGGACCTGCTCGGCGCCGTCGACCGGGTCGAGCAGCTGGCGCGCGACGGGCAGGCTCCCGCCATGGTCCGCTCGCGCCTTGGTCGCGTCGCGCGCGTCGTCCGCGACACGGTGCCACGTCTCGACACGCTCGGTCAGGGCAGCCAGCAGGCCTACACCGTCATGGCCACCGCGACGGACTACCTCCCGGACGCCATCGGCGGCTACCTGCGCCTGCCACGGCAGTGGGCCGACTCACGGCCGGTGGACCGCGGCAAGACGTCGCTGATGATCCTCGTCGACCAGCTGGACCTGCTCGCCGCGACGATGGACAAGGTCTTCGACGCCGTCTGCCGCGCCGACGCGGAGGCGCTGGTGGTGCACGGGCGCTTCCTGCAGGAGAAGTTCGGGGCCGCGTCCGGCGGAGGGGGCCTCGCGCTCGGGGCCACCCCGCGGGCGGCGATGCCGGACAACGTCACGTCCTCCGACGAACCGAGGCCGCTCGCGCCGCCGTCCGGAAGGCACGGCTGAATGGCCCAGCTGCGTGAGGCCGTCGACGCCCTCGTCGCCGTGGCCACCAGTGCCGGCCTGCCGGCCGACCGAGCCCGCGACGAGGGCCTGGTGTTCGCTGCCGCCATCGCCGAGTCAGCGCCCAGGGCCGGGCAGGACTGGGCTCGTGCCGTCGACGGCGGCCCCCGGGTGCTGGCTGCGGCCAACGACGCCTTCTTCGACGCGGCCTCGCGCGGGCGCAAGTGGCGCCAGTCCCCCACGGCCCTGCTCAGCGAGCTGAGCGTGTCCGACCTGCCGAGGGCGGCCGAGTACGCGCGTGCCCTGACCGAGGTCGCCTCCGCAGCGTGCGCCCTCGGCGAGCCGACGATGCGGGTCACCGGCAACGCGTCCGTCGCGGCGGCCGCGCAGCTGGCCGTCGCGCAGGTCCAGCCCGGTGGCCCGCTGGCAACCGTCGGGCCCCCCCACGACATCGACCACCCCGCGGGACGGCATACCGGCGCATCGGACGGCAACGGGGAGGCGGAGGGCGCGGTCCGGACCGGGAGGGGGGCGGTCGTCCGGACCGGGAGCACA
>JBPCOG010000127.1:0-10063 GCA_051000455.1 Lapillicoccus sp.
CTCCATCAGGTGGGACATCTTGTCCCACCTGAGCCACCTGATCTACGTCGCGGCGAACCTGGCGGTCCGTGACGCCGACGATGGGGGCGATGGCCCTCGACGACATGCCGGTCTCCGAGAGCGCGAACGCGAACCATCTCCGGTCGTCCCGGGTGAGCTCCGTCAGGGCTGCGGCGAACTCGGCCGACACGTATGCCGGCCACGACGGATACGCGAGGACCAGGCGGTCGTCGTGCTCCTTCGCCTCCGTGACGAGGAAGAGGATCTTCTCCTTCTGGCGTGTCATCGACTCGAGGAGGAGCTGGATCTGCTGGCAGCGGCGCTGCGCATCCGACCGCGGAACGACGGTGGCCGTGGGGTCAGAGATCACGGTTACCTCGCAGCCCGTAGAGAACGACGAGATCGGGGCGACTGCGGATTCCTAGCAGCCGGTCGAGCTCCCGTTGGACACGGCGCCGCTCGAGGACGCGCGGCCACATCTGGGCGAAGTAGCGACGACTGGAAGCAAACCGCCGTCCGCCAAGATCCGTGCTCATGCCACACGTCCGGCGGTAGGGATGGGACGCAGCAGGTTGTCCAGCTCGGCGAGGTCCACGCGGATGAGCCGCGGCCCCATCCGGTAGCCGGTGAGGGAGCCGTCAGCGATGCGGCGGCGGATCGTTCTGGGGACGACGCCGGCGTAATCGGCGGCGTCGGGCAAGGAGACCAAGCGTCGAGACTGCGGGACGTGGGTCGAGCGTTCGTGGGAGCGCACGAGCAGACCTTTCGTTCAGGTCTGCGGGGCGCAACATCCACAGTTTTCCAGCCAGGCCGGGCGCTCTGTTAATAGTGGACTTTACACGCCGGGGCGGGACTTAAGGCGCACCGACACGCCGTGGAAGGACGAACTTGACCATCTCCTCGTGGCCCTTGGCGGTTCGAGCTGCTGCTTCCCGCGCAGCGTTGATCAGTGCTGCGCCGCCAAGCGTGTGCCGACCATGAGCTGGGCAGTCGGCCTCGAGTGTCGCGGTCGACGTCAGAAGGTTGTCAACTGCGCGACTGACTACCGGGCGGGCGGACGTGTCTTCCAAGACTTGGGCATGCAGAAAGAGGAAATCGGGCAAACCCGTGCGAGCGCGCCGGTCGCTGTTCCACACCACCGCAATGACCGACCCACAATGGCAACGAACCTGCACGAGCGAGGTCTGCTCGTCGCCTTCATCAACCAGCGGCTCCGCACCATTGATGGCCAGCCCCGGTATGAGCCTTTCGTCGTGCATCTGACTTGATTCCGGCGTCGGCCCATTCCTTCGACCGATGATCTTGCGCGGTGTTTGCCGCTCCACGGGCCGCGTCACTCGACGCCACCAGCCGCCATCTTGGACAGCGCCGCGGCGATCTGCGCGTCCCGGCCACCAGCCACATGCTGGTAGCGCAGCGCAGCGGCCGGCGTCGAGTGCCCGAGCCGGCCCATCAGCTCTGCCAACGTTGCGCCCGTGGAGGCCGCCAGGACCGCCCCTGTGTGGCGCAGGTCGTGCCAACGCATGTCCGGGCGCCCAGCAGCTACGCGGGCCCTGTGGAAGACCCGGTAGAGGCTGCTCGGTGCCAAATGGGAGACCCCGTCTGCGGCCGGGAACAGCAGCCCGTCCCGCCCCCGGACGCAGCCGTTGACGTGCTCCCTCAGCGTCGGGACCAGGTGCGGCGGGATCGCCACGTCGCGGACGCCAGCGGCGCTCTTGGGCGTGCCGACGATGGTCTGCTTGGCCGCCCGCACGACGCCGCGCCGGACATGCAGCACCCCATTGGTCAGGTCGACGTCCTTGCGGCGCAGCTCAGTCACCTCGCCGAAGCGGAGTCCGCACCAGGCGGCGAGCAGGGCCAGCGCCTTGTGTCGCGCTGGCATGGCGGCGACGAGGGCGGCCAGCTCTTCGAGAGTCGCCGGCTTGATCTTGACCACGCTCTTCGATGAGCCGGCGCCGCGGATGTGGCAGGGGTTGGCCGGGATCTTCTCGTCGTCGACAGCGGTGGCGAGGATGGTGCGCAGCAGCGCGTATGAGTGCGCGCGCTGCGTCGGGCGCGTCCGGTCGAGCTCGGAGTACCAGTCGCGGACGTCCTCAGAGGTGATCGCCTTCAGCGGCACGTCCTCGAACGTCGGATTGATGTGCCGCTCGAGCAGCGACGCATAGTGCGCCTTGGTGCGCGGCTTCAGGTCACGGTGGCCCATCCATCGCACGGCATACTGCCCGAACGTCTGCGCTTTGGGTAGGTCGCGCGGCTTGCGCGGTGGAGTCCACTCGCCGCGGCTGATCTTGCGGCGCTCCCCTGAGAGCCACGCCTCTGCGTCCTCGCGGGTCTCGAATGTCGTGGGCGCGTTGTGCCGGGTGCCGTCCGGGCCGGTGTACCGGGCCCGGTAGCGCCTGCTGGGTAGCCTGGTGATCTGCCCGAACCCGCGCTTGGTGCCTGCCATGTTGAGCCCTTCGTGTCCAATACGTGTCCAATCAGAGTAGCCGCAAGTCCTCTGGTGTCCACTCCTGACACGCGCTACTGTTTCGAGTATTCGCAGGTCAGAAGGCGTCTTTGCAGGTGGCAACCAGTTTTACACCCGGTCCTCCCGCACCCGGCGCAACAGGTCCGCGTCCCGTTGCGCGATCACCGTCGCCAACCGCTCGGGGGGCCAGTCGTGGAAGCCGCGCCCCGAGCGCCAGCCGACGTCCCCGGCCTGCACGCGCGCCCGGAGCACTTCGAGGACCTCCTCGTCCTTGGCCAGGTCCGGCATCAGATGGGAGGCGATGTCGAGGAAGGTGTCGAGCCCACCGAGGTCCGCGGTCTCGAAAGGTCCGAGCACGGCATACCGGCGCCCGAGTGAGGCCGTCATCACCCGGTCGACGTCGGCGGGCGTGGCCGCACCGCTGCGCACGATGTTCAGCGCCTCGCGCAGCAACGCGAACTGCAGCCGGTTGCCGATGAAGCCGGGGATCTCGTGCTGCAGCAGGACGACGTCGGCGCGGGTGCGCCCGAGCAGGTCCATCGTGCGGTCGATGGCGTCCTGCCCGGTCGCCCTTCCGGGGACGACCTCCACGAGGGGCACCGCGTGGGGCGGGTTCCAGAAGTGGGCCACGAGGAAACGCTCGGGGTGGCGCAGCGGCTCGCCGAGCCGACTCGGCAGGAAGCCGCTGGTGTTGCTGGCGATGACCGCGTCCACGGGCAGGACCGCCTCGAGCCGCCCGTAGACACCGTGCTTGAGCTCCAGCACCTCCGGCACCGCCTCGCTCACCCATCTGACGTCGCCGAGCGCGGCGTCGTCGCTGTCGGCGCTGATCAGGGCCTGTGCCGCCCCCGAGGCCCCCCGCTCGACGAGTCCCGCGTCGCGCAGTGCCGTGAGGATCCGCGTCACCGTCCCGGGCAGCTGCTCGAGGCGCCCCGGTTCGCTGTCGAGCACCCGGACCCGGCAGCCGGCCAGGGCGAGCTGCACGGCGATCCCGGTACCCATCAGGCCAGCACCCACCACGCCGACTGTGTCCACACCGGCTCCCGCCACACCGGCTCCCGCCACACCGGCTCCCGCCACACCGGCTCCCGCCACACCGGCTCCCGCCACACCGGCTCCCGCCCCATCGACTCCGTCCACGGCGGCACCAACCCTTCCTCCCGACGACTCCCGGCGAACTTCGCTGCGCTGCACGACCCTGAAGGCCGCTGCAGGCACCGGCGGGCGACTGCCGTCCGCTGCCGTCCGCGGCCATCCGCTGCGCCAGTGTGGCAGCGGGACCCGGCCTCCTCGCGGGCGGCTCCCGGCCCAGCCGCAGCCTCTCAGGACGCCAGCGCGGAACCCGAGGCGAGCAGCAGCAGGACATCGACGACGGCGACGGCGATGGTGGCGTGGAAGGCGAACCGGCTGCGTCGGTGCATCAGCGCACTGAGACTGCCGCTGGCGACCAGGACCGCGACGAGCACCAGCGCCACCCAGCCGGCGGGGGTCACCGGTCCGGGAGGACCGAGGACCACCAGCACCGAGGACACCGACAGCAGGACCCCGGCCGCGACGACCGAACCGGTGCGCCCCAGGCGGTGCGGCAGCCCGCGCACTCCGGTCGCCGCGTCCTCGAGCAGGTCCGGCAGGACGTTGGTCAGGTGGGCGCCGACCCCGAGCAGCGCCGCACCCGCGCTCGCCCAGGCGGGGGGCAGGTGCGGCTCGGGCAGGGACAGCGTGACGACCGTGGGAAGCAGCCCGAAGGTCACCGCGTAGGGCAGCCACGAGAACGCCGTCCGCTTCGCCCCGAGGTTGTAGGCCCACGCCGACGCGACGGTGACCAGGTGGACGAGACCGGCCACCGCTCCGAGAGCAAGGGAGGCCGGCACCGCGAGGGCGAGGGCGACGAACGCGGCGCGTGCCACCGTCGTGCGCCGGGCCACCCCCGCCACGACCGGCTTGTCGCGCCGCCCCGCCGCGCGGTCCCGGGCTGCGTCCAGCCAGTCGTTGGACCAGCCCACCGACAGCTGTCCGAGCAGGTATGCCGTGGCGAGCAGTGCCGCCCGGTACGGGGGCGCACCGGCGGCGGCCGCGAGCAGGCTCGCGCACGAGGTCACCGCCAGTGACGGCACCGGGTGGCTGGCCAGCAGCAGTCCCCGAACGAGCGCGGGACCCGCACGGGAGCCCCGGCGGCCGGTGCGGGAGGCATCGCGCACCGTCAGATCGTAGGGCCGATGCTCGTGATCGGCCGCCCGCAGGCGGCTTGTAGGCTCTCGACATGACGCGCATCGTCGCGGTGCACCCGGTCCTGGCGCCGCACTGCTACCCCCAACGCGAGATCACCGCCGCCTTCGCGGAGGGCATGGACAGCGCGCGCAGCCACCAGCTCCTGGAACGGCTGCACTCCAGTGCCCAGGTCGAGTCCCGGCACCTGGCACTGCCGCTGGAGGCCTACCGCGGGCTGGACGACTTCGGCTCGGCCAACGACGCCTTCATCAGCGCAGCCGTCGACCTCGGCGCGGAGGCGGTCCGCGGAGCGCTGGACCGTGCGGGACTTCGGCCCGAGGACGTGGACCTGATCATCTCCACCACCGTCACGGGCATCGCGGTGCCGTCGATCGAGGCCAGGCTCGCGACCCGGGTCGGCCTGCGACCCGACGTGCGACGCGTCCCGCTGCTGGGGCTCGGCTGCCTCGGCGGGGCCGCTGGAGTGGCGAGGATGCACGACTACCTGCTCGGGCGCCCCGACGACGTGGCCGTGTTGCTGTCGGTGGAGCTGTGCTCGCTGACCCTGCAACGACGTGACATCTCGACCGCCAACCTGGTGGCCAGCGGGCTGTTCGGTGACGGGGCCGCCGCCGTGGTCGCGGTCGGGAGCGCCCGCGCGCCGGAGACAGAGGGCCCCGAGGTACTGGACTCACGCAGTCACCTCTACCCGGGCACGGAGCGGGCGATGGGGTGGGACATCGGCTCCTCCGGGCTGAAGGTCATCCTCGGCGCCGAGGTGCCCGCCCTGGTGCGGGCCCACCTCGGGGAGGACGTCCGGCGCTTCCTGGGGGACCACGGCCTGGGGATCGAGGACATCGGCGGATGGGTCTGCCACCCGGGAGGCCCGAGGGTCCTCGAGGCCGTCGAGTCCACCCTCGGGCTGGACGCGGAGGCCCTGAAGCTGACCTGGCAGTCACTCGCCGAGATCGGCAACCTCTCGTCCGCCTCGGTGCTGCACGTGCTCCACGACACCCTGGTGCAGCAGCGCTACCGCCCCGGCTCGCCTGGGCTGCTGCTGGCGATGGGGCCCGGCTTCTGCTCCGAGCTCGTCCTGCTGCGCTGGTAGCGGCATGGGCTGGTTCGCCGTGCTCGTCTCGCTGGTCGCCCTCGAGCGGGTGGCCGAGCTGGTGGTCTCGCGCCGCAACACCGCGTGGGCCCTGGCCCGGGGAGGCGTCGAGCACGGCGCCGGACACTACCCGGCGATGGTCCTGCTGCACGCGGCGCTGCTCGCCGGCGCCGTGGGCGAGGTCGCCGTCGCGCACCGGCCGTTCGTCCCCCTGCTCGGCTGGCCCATGCTCCTCCTCGTCCTGGCCTCACAGGGCCTGCGCTGGTGGTGCATCAGCACGCTCGGCCGGCAGTGGAGCACCCGGGTCGTTGTCGTCCCCGACCTCGAGCGGGTGGGACGTGGACCGTACGCCGTGACCCGCCACCCCAACTACGTGGCCGTCGCCGTCGAGGGCGCGGCGCTGCCGCTCGTCCACAGCGCCTGGCTCACCGCGATCGTGTTCACCGTCCTCAACGTCGCGCTGCTCACCGTCCGGATCCGGGTCGAGAACGCCGCGCTGCGCTCCCTCGCGTCCCCATGATCGACGTCCTGGTCGTCGGGGGTGGCCCGGCCGGTCTGAGCACCGCACTGTATGCCGCACGTGCGGGCCTGCAGGCGGTGGTCCTCGAGCCGCGCCCCGGTCCGGTCGAACAGGCCTGCGGGGAGGGGCTGATGCCCGGGGTGGTCGCTGCACTGGACGAGCTGGGGGTCGACCCCCCGGGCCATCCGCTGATGGGGATCGCCTACCTCGACGGACAGTCCCGGTACGCCCGGGCGTTGTTCCGCGCGGGACCAGGCCGCGGCGTGCGCCGGACCACCCTTCAGGCGCACCTGCTCGCGGCCGCCGCGCGGACCGGCATACCGGTGCTCGAGCGCCGGGTCGGCCAGGTCAGCCAGGACGGCGGGTCCGTCGCGGCGGGGGGCCTGCGGGCCCGCTATCTCCTGGCCGCCGACGGGCTGCACTCCCCTGTCCGGTCCGCCCTGGGGCTGAGCCTGCCGGACACCCGTCCGAGCCGGTACGGGCTGCGCCGGCACTACCGGACGGCGCCCTGGTCGGACCTCGTCGAGGTGCACTGGGCCGCTTCCGCCGAGGCCTATGTCACCCCCGTCGCGCCGGACCTGGTCGGGGTGGCGATCCTCACCCAGGAGCGCGGCAGCTTCGAGGAGCACCTGCGGCGGTTCCCGGCCTTGGCGGCACGCCTTCCGGTGTCGGCGGCCACGACGACCCGCGGGGCCGGCCCGCTCCGGCAACGGGTCCGCGCCCGGTCGGCCGGTCGGGTCCTGCTCGTCGGTGACGCGTCCGGCTACGTCGACGCGATCACCGGCGAGGGCATCGCGGTGGCCATGGCCAGCGCCCGCGCGGCGGTCGCCTGCGTCTCGGGCGACTGCCCGGGCCGGTACGAGGCGGCTTGGCGACGTGCCTCCCGGCGCCCGCGGCTGATGACCGAGTCGCTGCTGTGGGCCCGCCGGCAACCGCTGCTCGGGCAGCGGATCGTCCGGGCTGCGACCACCCTGCCCACCGCGTTCGCCCGGGCTGTGGACGGCCTCGCCGGATGAGTGCCGCCCCCGGTCGTGCCACCCCGGGTGACCCGTCCGCCGAGTGGGTCGTCCTGCTCGATGACGACCACCGGCCGTGCGGGTCCATGCTCAAGTCCGAAGTCCACGGGGCCGAGACCCCGCTGCACCTCGCGTTCTCGGTCTACGTCCTCAACGCCGCGGGACAGCTCCTCGTCACCAGGCGCGCACTGGGCAAGCGGACCTGGCCCGGCGTCTGGACGAACTCGTGCTGCGGCCACCCGCGCCCCGGCGAGGAGGTGCCGGCCGCGGCCCGGCGCGGGCTGCGGCAGGAGCTCGGGCTGACGCCGCTGACGATGTCGCTCGCCCTGCCGGACTTCTCCTACCGCGCGGTGTCCGCCGAGGGCCTCGTGGAGAACGAGCTGTGCCCGGTCTTCCTTGCCCACGTGGACACCGAGCCGGCGGTCGACCCGTCCGAGGCGGACGAGTGGCGCTGGGTCGCGTGGCCGGTGTTCCACGAGGCGACCAGGCTGGTCCCCTGGGCGTTCAGCCCCTGGTCGGTGGCGCAGACGGCACTGCTGGACGCCCTGGACGCCCTGGACGCCCCGGGAGGGCCAGGTGGGCCGGGAGCAGCCGAGCCGGGCTGACCCGGACCCGGGGGTGAGCCCCGCCGACCCACCTGACCCACCTGACCCACCTGACCCACCTGACCCCGGGCACCGCCCCGGGGGACTCAGCCCCACCAGAAGGCGGCCGCGATGATCCCGTACACGGCGATCATCGCCGCGCCCTCGATCCAGTTGGACTTGCCGTCGAACGTGATGAAGGCGCTGACCAGCACCGCGATGGCCACCGCGACGACCAGCATCGGCGAGAACACCAGCGTCAGCGACGCGAAGCCGAGCACGCTGGAGAGGATCACCAGCAGCGGGGCCAGGACGAGCGCGATCTGCAGGGGCGAGTTGATGACGACCGCGAACGCGTACTCCGACTGGTTCTTCGCCGCCAGCTGGATGCCGACGACGTTCTCGATCGCGTTGCCGGCGATCGCGACGACGACCAGGCCGGCGAAGGCCTCGGAGACCCCGAGGGTCTGCATCGCGGGCTGGAGGGCGTAGACGAACCAGTCCGAGACGAAGGCCGCGAGCACCGCCGCCGCGGCCAGCAGGCCGACCGCGACCGGGAGCGCCCAGCGGGGCGCCTCGTGCTCGCCGGTCCCCGGCTCCTCCGACAACGGGGTCCGGTTCTTCTTGATCGACGCGGGCAGGGTGAGGACGAACAGGGCGAGCAGGAACACGGAGGCGATGATCGACAGGGCCTTCTCGTGCTCCGCGGCCGGGGTGTGCACGAAGTGCGCGAGGGACGGGATCACCATGGCCGTGACCGAGAGCAGCAGCATCACGGTGATGCCACGGGCCCGTTCGCTGCCGAGGGGCTGGGTCCCGTGCCGGAGGCCGCCGACGACGAAGCAAAGTCCAAGCACGAGGAGCAGGTTCGCGAGGATGGAGCCGATGAGGGCCGCCTGGACGACGGCCACCAGCCCGGCCTTGAGCGCGAAGATGGCGATGAACAGCTCCGGCAGGTTCCCCAGGGCCGACTGCAGGACGCCCGTCGCCCCCGGGCCGAAGCGGTCTCCCAGCTGCTCCACCGAGCGGCCGACGACCGACGCGAGCAGGGCAACAGCGGCGGCCGAGCACACGAACGCGACGACATCACCACCAACGGCATACCTCGTCACGGCGGCGAGCCCGACCGATGCAGCGGCGCCGGTCAGCAGGACCAGGTCGGAACGGACGAAGTGATGACCTCGGTCGGCAGTGGGAGGCTGCTGCCCGGTGCGGGTGGCCCCCTCGGTCGCCATGGTGAGCATCGTGCCATGAGGCGCGCACCCTCCCCCGGCGACACGGTCCCGGCGACCGCCGCCCGGGCGGACCGGCGGCGGCACCGGCACCGACATCCGGGACGGCATACCCCACTGGCCGGAACAATGCAACCGTTCGGGGCGTTGGAACGTCCAAGCAGGTGCATTTGTCGCCATCCGCAGGCTCCGTCGCAGACAGGCCGGGGCACCACGTCCGCAGGGAGGGCCCCCATGGCCGATCGTTCACTTCGCGGCACCCGTCTCGGAGCCTTCAGCATGGAGTCCGACGCGAACGTCGTGCCCAGCGAGCGCCGGATCACCACGTACGTGTGTCCCCACGGCCACCGCATCGAGCTGCCTTTCAGCATCGAGGCCGACGTGCCGCCCGTCTGGGAGTGCCGCTGCGGTGCCGATGCCCGGCTGCTGGACGGTCCCGAGCCCGAGGCCAGGAACGTCAAGGCTGTCCGCACGCACTGGGACATGCTGCTGGAGCGCCGCTCCATCCCCGAGCTCGAGGAGCTCCTCGAGGAGCGCCTGACGCTGTTGCGTCAGTCCCGCGGCGAGAAGCCGACGCGCAAGCGCAGCGCCTGACCACGGACATCTGCTGAGCCGGACACCCCGGGATCGGCGGCCTCAGACCAAGTTGTCCCCCCGGGATGCCGTGCCGCCACCAAGGCGGGCACGCCGCCGCCCGGGGGGCAACTGGTCGCCGCCACCCGGACGGCGTTCCTAGAGGACCTCGCCCTCGATGACCTCGTCCGCGGCGGCCGGGCCGGGTCTCGGGCGCTCGCCGGGCCCCTGCCCACCCCGCCCCTGCCCGCCCCGACCCTGACCGCCCGGACCCCGTTGGGCCGGCCCGTGCTCTCCCACCACCGCACCGAAGGCGCCCCCCAGCAGCTTGCGGGTCACCACCGCCTCCAGGGCA
>JBPCOG010000096.1:0-2198 GCA_051000455.1 Lapillicoccus sp.
CGCGACCATGACCGGCTCGCCGAGCGCCAGGCCGTCACGGACGAAAGGGACGGTGCCAGCCAGGAAGTCGTCGCCGCCGGAGTAGAGGAACGCCTCGTGCTGGTAGCTGCGGTGCGCCGCGCTCGACATCACCGGACTCACGCTCTTCCCCGTCTCCGTGCCCTACCCCCGGCGGAGAAGCGCCGAAGGTTGAACATCAAATCAGACGGTACTCCCCAACCCGCGTCTTTGGGGGGCCACTCCTCAACGGGTGTGCGGCCGGGGCCACCGGCCGGGTCCCCCAACGAGCGCCTCCACCCCGTTTCCCCCGGTCCACCGCGGGTAGGCCATGCTGGGAGCCCAGCGATCCCGTTCGCACCCGACGCGAGCGGGTCGGTCCTCGCTATCACGGAACCGGAAGGAGTGCGCATGATCTCCAGCATCATCAACAGGGGTACCGAGCGGATCACCACCAGGATGGAGCAGGCGGAACGGCTGGACCCGGTGGCCGACGGACTCGCCGGTGTCCTGGACCGCGTGATCCCCCGCGGCCGGGTCCGCGACCTGCTGAGCGGGACCGCGATTGGGCATCCCGCGCACCCGGCGCTCGTGCTCCTGCCCCTCGGCTCATGGGCGTCGGCAGCGGTGCTGGACCTGTTCGGCGGTGAGGAGGGGCGCAGCGGCGCCAGGACGCTGCTCGCCGTGGGGAACCTGTCCGCCGTGCCGGCGGTCCTGGCGGGAGTGAACGACTACCTCTACACCAAGGACGCAGCCAGGCGCGTGGGGCTCGTGCACGCCTTGGCCAACGCGGGCGGCCTCGGCCTGTTCAGCGCCAGCTGGGCGGCCCGCCGGGCAGGCCGGCACCGACTCGGTGCGACCCTCTCGTGGGCCGGCCTCGGGCTGAGCGGCGGTGCGGGGTGGCTCGGCGGCCACCTGACCTACGCCCGCGGGGTCGGGGTGGACACCACGGTGTTCCAGGTGCTCCCGCACGAGTGGACCGACGTCGCGCAGCCGGAACAGGTGCCGGGCGACGGCCAGCCCATCGTGGTGCGGGTGGAGGGGGTACCGATCCTCCTTGTCCGCCATGAGGGACGCCTCGTCGCCATGGCGAACCGGTGCACCCACCGGGGCGCACCGCTGAACGAGGGCCGGGTGCAGGACGGGTGCATCATCTGCCCCTGGCACGAGAGCGCCTTCCGGCTCGAGGACGGGCAGGTCATTGCCGGGCCGGCCACCCGCTCACAGCCCCGCCTCGAGGTCCGGGTCAGCGCGGGCCGGGTCGAGGTCCGCGCTGCGCCCGAGGTCTACGACAGCGCCGCCACGTCGTGACCGGCACGGTCCCGGCGACGGTCAGGGCAACCCGGACAGGGTGGTGCGCGGATCCCCGCGCGTACGCCGCGACCGCGGCTGCCCGGCATACTCGAGGAAGAGGCTGCTCGTGAAGCTCGGATACTTCCTGTCCACCGAGGAGCACACGCCCGCGGAGCTGGTCCAGCAGGCGCGGCTGGCCGAGGAGGCGGGTTTCGACGCGCTGTGGATCAGCGACCACTTCCACCCGTGGAACGACGAGCAGGGGCAGAGCGCGTTCGTGTGGTCGGTGATCCGGGCCATCTCGCAGGCGTGCAGCCTGCCGGTCACCGCTGCGGTGACCTGCCCGACGGTGCGCGTCCACCCAGCGGTGATCGCCCAGGCCGCTGCAACCTCGGCGGTCCTGCTGAACGGGGCGGTTCACCCTCGGCGTCGGCAGCGGCGAGGCCCTCAACGAGCACATCTACGGCGACGCATGGCCGACAGCGCACGTGCGGCTGGAGATGCTCCAGGAGGCCGTGGAGGTCATCCGGCTGCTGTGGTCCGGCGAGACGGTGTCGCACCGGGGGGGTACACGCTGGACAACGCCCGGATCTACACGATGCCAGAGGAGCCGCCCCCGATTCTCATGTCCGGATTCGGTCCGGTAGCAACGGATCTCGGCGCCCGTATCGCTGATGGGTGCATCACCCACCCAGCCGGACAAGGAGCTGCTCGGGCGGTTCCGCGCCAACGCCCGCCCGGGCAGCGTGGCTCAGGCAGGGCTCAAGGTGAGCTACGCCCCCGAAGGACGAGGGGGTGGAAATCGCGCACCGGCTGTGGGCGAACGCCGGTCTGCCGGGGGAGCTGTCCCAGGTGCTGCCGACGCCCGCTCACTTCGAACAGGCCTCCACCCTCGTGAGCAGGGACAT